>DAOUSK010000026.1 GCA_030627265.1 Methylococcaceae bacterium | reverse complement strand
TTTCCTGTGCGTTATGATGGTCACCATTGACTTTATCCATAACCGCTTTACCTGCTGCATATCCTACTAGTGCGTCATTACTCATATTGTTACCTTTTTATTCTGTGTGGTAGATTTTTACAAACTTCGTTTTCATCAATTGAGGTAAAAATAATAACGCTAATAGCTGAAATAATACAGATAATTGATTAAAGCGAAATCAATTATCTGTCATCAGTACCTTATTTTAAGTATTCTGCACTACAATATTAGGAAATTTATTGCTAAAATCTTTACTCTTTAGAGCCAGTTTCGCTGACATCTTACGTGCAATTTCACGATAAATTTCTGCAGGTCGGCTCTCGGGTATAGCAACCACTGTCGGCCTACCCGAATCAGCAAATTCACGAATTTGTTTATCTAAAGGCAAAGAACCTAATAGTTCTAATCCATTTTTCTCCGCCATTGCAATACCGCCACCTTCACCAAAAATAGCTTCTTCGTGACCGCAATTACTACAAATATGCATACTCATATTTTCAATAATCCCTAAGACCGGTACATTCACTTTCTCAAACATACCTAAGCCACGCTGTGCATCAATCAATGCAATATCTTGTGGTGTAGTCACAATAACAGCCCCACTAACAGGAATTTGTTGTGAGAGTGTTAACTGAATATCACCAGTTCCAGGTGGTAAATCAACAATCAAATAATCCAAATCGTCCCAATTAGTATCATTTAATAATTGCTGCAAGGCATTAGTTACCATCGGTCCTCGCCAAATCATAGGTTGATCTGCGTCAATTAAATAACCGATTGAGATAGTTTGTATGCCGTAAGAAACTTTAGGCATCATGGTTTTATTATCTTTGCTATCAGGATAGCCTGATAGACCTAACATCATAGGAATACTAGGCCCATAAATATCAGCATCCAAGATACCAACACGAGCACCCTCAGCAGCCAAAGCGAGCGCCAAATTAACAGAGGTAGTCGATTTACCCACTCCGCCCTTCCCTGACGCCACAGCAATGATATTTTTAATATTTTCGATAGGTTTTAAAGTATTTTGCACACCATGCGAAACAATTTTCACATTAACATCCACATCAACCTTATTAACACCGTCTAGCGCTTGAATTTTATCGGTAATTTGCTGCTTGAAACCTGCAATAAAACTTTTCGCTGGGTAACCTAGTTCAATGTGTAGTTGTACATTGCCATTCTCAACCTTCAGTGATTTGACTGACTTGGCCGTTATCAAATCAACATTCACATTGGGATCAATAATATTTTTTAATTCGTTTTCTATTTGCTCTTTTTCAATCATAGGAATTTACCCACTAAAATTAGATTACTTAAAATAATAACCTACTACTTTACTAAGTTATCTTAAGACATTCTAGTTTTAGCAATGATTAGTCGCTGTTCATCTCGAAATAATAAGCTATTTTATGCCATAATACACAGCTATTTTATTTACCTTCATATCAACATTCCCTTTTTTATGTCAGATAGAAAAATCCTCATCACAAGCGCCCTACCTTATGCTAACGGTCCTATCCACCTTGGCCACCTAGTTGAATATATCCAAACCGATATTTGGGCTCGTTTCCAAAAAAAGCGCGGCAACCAATGCCATTATGTTTGTGCCGACGATACTCATGGCACACCCATTATGCTGAAAGCAGACCGTGAAGGCATTACTCCCGAGGAATTGATTGCACAAGTAGGTAAAGAACATTTACAAGACTTCACTGACTTTGGTGTTGCTTTTGATAATTATCACAGCACACACTCTGAAGAAAATAAGCATTTTTCCAGCCTTATCTATCAGCGCCTACGCGATGGCGGACATATTAGCTCTCGCAGCATTACCCAAGCATACGACCCTAAAAAAGAAATGTTCTTGCCTGATCGCTTTATTAAAGGTGACTGCCCAAAATGCAACGCAAAAGACCAATATGGTGATAATTGTGAAGCCTGTGGCGCAACGTACTCACCCATTGAATTACAAAATGCAGTTTCTGCCGTTTCAGGCGAAAAACCCATTGAAAAAGACTCGGTACATTACTTTTTTAATTTAGCTGATTTTAATGATATGTTGAAATCATGGACTACCGCTGAAGGACACCTACAGTCTGAAGTGAGTAATAAATTAGCTGAATGGCTAGAAAGCGGCTTACAAGACTGGGATATTTCCCGTGATGCCCCTTATTTTGGCTTTGAAATCCCAGATGCTCCAGGCAAATACTTTTATGTTTGGCTAGATGCACCGGTCGGATATATGGCCAGCTTTAAAAACCTATGTGATAAGCAAGGTTTAGATTTTGATGAATATTGGGCAGAAGACAGCAAAACCGAGCTGTATCATTTTATTGGCAAAGATATTATTTATTTCCACGCCTTATTCTGGCCTGCCATGCTTAATGGCGCTAACTTCCGCACCCCAAGCGCAGTCTTCGCACATGGTTTCTTGACCGTCAATGGTGAGAAAATGTCTAAATCGCGAGGCACATTTATTAAAGCCCGCACCTACTTAGACCACTTAGACCCCGAATATTTACGCTATTATTTTGCTGCAAAACTGAGTGCTGGCATCGATGATATTGACTTAAGTTTTGAAGATTTCACGCTACGCGTTAATTCAGATTTAGTCGGTAAAGTTGTTAATATTGCTAGCCGCTGCAGTGGCTTTATTAAAAAACGCTTTGATGGAAAACTTTCTGAACAATGTGTTGAACCTGAATTATTTGCGCAATTTACTGGCGCAAGCGAAAGCATTGCTGCCTTATACGAAACTCGAGAATATGGTAAGGCCATGCGTGAAATCATGGCATTAGCTGATAAAGCCAATCAATATATTGATGAAAAAAAGCCTTGGTTAGTTGCCAAAGAAGAAGGAAAAGAGCAAGAGCTACATGATATTTGTTCGATAGGCATCAATCTATTCCGATTATTAGTTGGCTATTTAAGCCCCGTCCTGCCTAAACTTGCAACGGATAGTGAAGATTTTTTAAATATCGACGCTCAACAATGGATTACCAAGCAAACAACTCCCTTGTTGAGCCATGATATTAAAGCCTTCAAAGCCTTAATGACCCGTGTCGATGAAACTAAGATCGCCGCTATCCTTGAAGAGTCAAAAGAGAACCTAGAAAAAATTGCGGAGCCAATCGTTAGTCAGTTCGAGCCAATTGCACCTGAAATTGAATTTGATGACTTTGCTAAGATTGACTTACGTATTGCTAAAATAATTAAAGCGGAACACGTGAAAGGTGCTAATAAATTATTACAGCTTACCGTGGATATTGGCGATGAAACACTGAATGTTTTTGCTGGTATTAAATCTGCCTACGCACCTGAAGATCTGGAAGGCAAGCTAACCGTCGTGGTAGCAAACCTTAAACCACGAAAAATGAAGTTTGGCCTATCAGAAGGCATGGTACTCGCTGCTGGTCCCGGTGGAGAAAGTCTATGGGTATTACACCCAGATGATGGCGCAACGGCTGGAATGCGAGTTAAATAAAACGTGACTCGCTATACTTCGCACCGTCGTAACCGTGCGAAGTATAGAATAAACTATCAGACACAAAAAAGGCCTACTAAGTAGGCCTTTTTTGTGTGAATAAGAATAGATTGACAAGCCTCTACCCAGCTTACGTAAATAGGCTAGGCAAAGTCTCTGTTATGCAATTTACTAAATTCTCTACAACAAATTCACAATCTAGTTGAACCTTAAAAATTAAGCTTCAATTTCAGCTAAACGATTAGCTAATAACTCTTCTAAAGACTCTAGTGCTTTTTCAAAACCTTTGATACCTTCAGCTAACTTCTCAGTTGCCATAGGGTCAGCAGCATGCATTTTATCGAATGTTGCTTTATCAACATTGATTTCAGCAATATCCATCGCTTTAGCCGCTTCAGGATCAAGTTTACGAGGTAACTCACCTTCAGTTGATTGTAATTCTGATAATAATGCTGGTGCAATTGTTAATAAATCACAACCGGCTAATTCTGTAATTTCAGCTAAGTTACGGAAACTTGCACCCATAACTTCAGTTTTGAAACCGAATTTTTTGTAGTAGTTATAGATTTCAGTAACAGAAACAACACCAGGATCTTCAGCTGGTGCATAAGAATCACGACCTGTATCTTTTTTGTACCAATCAAGAATACGACCAACAAATGGAGAAATCAAAGTAATTCCATTTTCAGCACAAGCAATCGCTTGGTGTAAACCAAAAACTAACGTTAAGTTTGTGTGAATACCCTCTTCTTCTAAAATTTTAGCCGCTTGAATACCTTCCCAAGTTGCTGCAACTTTAATTAAGATGCGGTCACTATCAACGCCAGCTGCTTTATATTGCGCAATAATATCACGCCCTTTTGCAATAGTCGCTTCTGTATCATAAGATAAACGCGCATCAACTTCAGTAGAAACACGTTGAGGTACGATTTCAAGAATTTTAAGACCGAAAGACACAGCTAAACGATCAAATGCTAATGTAGCTACTTCTTTTGCGCTTGCAGCAGCACCTAAAGTTGCACGTGCAGCAGCTAAAGTATCATCAACAATACCTTGATACTCAGGCATTTGCGCAGCAGCAGTAATTAATGAAGGGTTAGTTGTCGCATCACGTGGAGTAAATTCTTTGATAGCTCCAATATTACCTGTGTCAGCAACAGCAACCGTTACTGCTTTAAGTTGATCTAATAAATTAGCCATAATAATGTACCTTATGTATTAAAAGTTAAAATAAAAACAGCATATTTATAATATGCTGGGAATTGAATAGGCTAGTAAAAGCCATTGATGGATGTTAGATGATGTTTTAAAACTATTACAATATTAATAATTTTTTATACTTAAAAATCAAAGCGCATAAAAAACAAAATCTATTTTCCTTAATGCTTAATTAAGGAAAATAGATCTCAATATTAAATTAGCAATCACTTTTGATATTAAAAGTGATCGCTATAAAATACAACTGCTTTAACAAAAATAACGCCTAATAAATTAAGCTGCTACTTGTTTGTCTGAAATTACTTTTTTCGCAAGATATTTAGCAACTCGACTTGTTTGCATGCTTGAAATGCCATCTAAATACTTAGTAACGCTTGAGTCAGGAATAATAACAACTTTAGGTTTATTTTTATCTGCCAGGTTTTTACTAATTACATATCGATCAACACTGCTCACTGTAGCATCAACACGATTTGATAAATATTTAGAAACGCCGGTAGTTGCAGGTTTGTTACTAATAATATCAGCCAAATACTTAGCTACACCCGTAAGAGATTGAGCCTCTAATCCAGCTGCATCACTAGCCTCTTTTTGGCTTTCAACATATTTAGCTACACCACTAAGTTCTTTATCTTCAACACTCATCAAGCTCTCCTCAGATTTTCTCAGTTTTATTTTTGTAGTAATTCGGGTATTTATCTCATCCTTTTCCACACTAGTCAACTTAACTTCTGATTCACTCCTGCTATTCACATACGCGCCAACACCAGTTAATTTCTTTGAATAAGAAGATGAGTTACGCGAGTCATTGTTCTGAGCATCAAGATACTCATCAACACTAGACCTTAGTTTAGTTTTAGGCTCTTCACGATAAATAGTTTTATCGGCTGTTTTTTTAGAAAAAATATTTGATAAAAACCCCATCATTTTATCCTTTTTTACGCATGTATTTTTCTACGCCAGTTGTTTTTTCAGCCGCTGCTTTTTTTACTTCAACAACTCTTTTGGCTACATATTTAGCAACACCAGATTTTGGAGTCGGCTGATGTGTTTCTAAATACTTAGCAACACCAGATACCTTTGGTGCTTTATTTTTTAAATACTTAGCTACACCCGTTAATTCATTAGATACCTTAGGTGCTTTCTTTTTTAAGAACTTAGCTAAACCACTAGACTTACGCTTGCCACTGGTTTTACTTTTTGATCCTGATTTTTTACGGAACAAGAAAACAGCAACAGCTAAAATCACTAGTGCTAGTATTGGGCTAACAGTTTCATCAGAACTAGAAGCTTCAGATTCATCTGAGCTTGAACTTACTACTTCACTTGCAGAACTTGCGCCTGCTGAATTTGCAACATTAGCTACTTTTGTATTATGTTTATACTCAGTATCATGGAACAAAACTTCAGGTTTATATGTTGCTGCTGGGAAATTACTATCTGCCTTAGCTTTTTCACCAAAAGAAGCATTCGTAGAACCTGTATGTTTATAATCAGAATCTTGGTAGACAACTTTAGGCTGAAAATCAGCTGCTGGATATTTTTCACCTGCTGTCACAACTGAACTTACAAGCAATAAGGCAGTAAATATGCCTTTTTTTAAATTATTCTTTTTCACGCAATTCACCTATTTATCGTAAGAAACGAATGACTACTAATAAACTAATATCTATCAGTAATCATCCGAAATTAGACACTCTAAAGTGTCCAGTATTAGCTTACTTTAGAATTACAGTACTTCTTTAACTGTTTTAACAACGTTATCTACTGTAAACCCAAAGTGCTCCATTAGCACGCCACCTGGTGCAGATTCACCAAAAGTATCAATACCAACAACACCACCTTCTAAGCCAACATATTTACGCCAGAAGTCAGTAACACCCGCTTCAACCGCAACACGTTTAACGCCTGGAATTAAGATGCTATCTTTATAAGCTTGATCTTGACGATCAAACACATTAGTAGATGGCATAGAGACAACGCGTGCATTAATACCGTCAGAAGCAAGTGCCTCTTGAGCTTTAGCAGCTAAGTCAACTTCAGAACCAGTTGCAATTAAGATAACTTGTACATCACCTTTTGCTTCTAATAATACGTATGCACCTTTGCGCATAGCAGCAAAGTCAGCTACGTCATGTTTACGACCAGGAATACCTTGACGACTTAATACTAAGCTAGATGGACCATCTAAACGCTCAACAGCAGCAGTCCATGCAACAGCAACTTCCACTGAATCAGCAGGACGCCATACATCCATATTTGGAATAAAACGCATTGCAGATGTATTTTCGATAGGCTGATGAGTAGGACCATCTTCGCCTTGACCGATAGAATCGTGTGTTAATACAGCAATCGTACGAATTTTCATCAATGCAGCCATGCGGAACGCACTTTTTGCATAATCAGAGAACATATGGAATGTTCCACCGAATGGCAATAAACCACCGTGTAGAGCCATACCATTCATGATTGCGTACATACCGAATTCACGTACACCGTAAGAGATATAGTTACCATTCTCTTTACCGCTAACGTGTTTAAAATCAGCACAACTTGTTAAGTTAGATCCAGTTAAATCAGCAGATCCACCTAAAAATTCAGGAAGTACAGGCGCTAGTGCAGCAATGATATTTTGTGATGCTTTACGAGATGCAACACTTGCTGCAGCTTCGTTAGTTTCAGCAATAATTTTATCCGTTGCTTCTTTCCAGTTTGCAGGTAATTCTTTCGCCATACGACGTTTGAATTCTGCTGCTAATTCAGGAAATTCTTTTGCATAAGCTGCAAATTTAACATCCCAAGCAGATTCTTTATCTGCACCAGCAGTTTTAGCATCCCATCCAGCATAAACATCAGCAGGAATTTCAAAAGGAGCAGCAGTCCAGCCTAGTTGCTTACGTGTTAATGCAACTTCTTCATCACCTAATGCAGCACCGTGACAGTCATGGCTACCGCTTTTATTAGGAGAACCAAAACCAATAATTGTTTTACAACAAATCATTGAAGGTTTATCTGTAACCGCTTTAGCTAAAACAATTGCAGCATTGATTGCATCAGCATCATGTCCGTCTACAGAGATAACATGCCAGCCGTAAGACTCAAAACGTCTAACAGTATCATCTGTGTACCAACCATCGATGTGACCATCAATAGAGATATTATTATCATCCCAGAATGCGATTAAGTTACCTAAACCCCATGTACCTGCTAAAGAACAAGCTTCATGAGAGATACCTTCCATTAAACAGCCATCACCTAGGAATACATAAGTATTGTGATCAACAATATCATGTCCAGGACGGTTAAATTCAGCAGCAAGTAACTTTTCAGCCATTGCAAAACCAACACCGTTGGTAATACCTTGACCTAAAGGACCTGTTGTTGTTTCTATACCAGGAGCATAGCTATATTCTGGATGTCCCGCACATTTAGAATGTAATTGACGGAATGTTTTTAACTCATCCATAGGCAGGTCGTAACCTGACAAATGTAATAATGAGTAAATTAACATAGATCCATGACCGTTTGACAAAACAAAACGATCACGATCAGACCAATTAGGGTTCGCCGGATTATGCTTTAAGTGATCATTCCATAACACTTCAGCTATATCAGCCATGCCCATTGGTGCACCAGGGTGACCTGATTTGGCTTTTTGTACGGCATCCATGCTTAAAGCGCGTATAGCGTTCGCAAGTTCTCTGCGCGAAGACATAATCTTCTCCTGAATATTTATAAATTATTAAACGTAAAAAGACATGAATGTTCTTCATGCCTCTATATTGTGAATTCTTGGTTAGCAGAAAAAAACGAGCAGCAAAGCTGCTCGTTTTTTGTGCTATTCCATATTGGCGTGTCTTTCTCTCATCTTCTCTTCTGGGATACCTTTTTCCCAGATCAAATGAGCAACAACTGCCTCTAAGAAACATAAGGTAGATAGTTCAAAAACAGTTCCCATTGGCATGCCTTTCACTGTTTTATACAGCTCTTGCTTACCAACTTGAAAGACACCATCAGCTAAATCACCGATTGTTGACTTTTCTTTTGAACAAATCAATACAATTTTAGCACCAACACTTTTAGCTTTGTTTGTAAATGCTACTAATTGCTCTGTTTCTCCAGACCCTGAAATGATAATTAATAAATCACCATTTTTAATGCTTGGAGTAACAATTTCACCTACCATGCTAACATCGTAACCACTATGCATTAAACGCATACCTAGAAAGTTACCAACTAACTTTGAACGACCCGCCCCCGAGATAAAAATTCTCCGAGCATCATCAAACATTGCAGTCATTTGCTCTGCATAAGCAAGATCAGTCGCATCAAGAATTTCTGAAATCTTATTAACGACCAATTGCTGATTTTCTTGTTGCCACATATTTTATCTCCGCCTTATGCAGCGTCTACTAATTCACGAATTTCACGAGCTGCTTCTGCTGGAGATGCTGCGCCGTAAATAGCCGCACCAACAACAATAATGTCTGCACCAGCACGAACTACGTCTTGAACTGTGCTTTGGTTAATTCCACCAGCAACAGAAACACGTACATCTAGACCAAGGTTAGTAATCAGTGCTAAATCATCAAAAGGTGTGTGGCCAGCTGCTTGTGCATCTAGACCTGTGTGAACACCAACGATTTGAGCGCCAGCTGCAACACAGTCTCTTGATACTGCTGCTTTGTCGCCAACATTGATTAAATCAATTTGAGCTTCTGCACCGCTTGCATTTGCTGCGCCAATAACGCCTTCGCATGTAGCTAAACCTGAAACACCTAATACTGTACAGATATCTGCTCCAGCTTCGTAGAAAGGTGCTGCTTCGTATCCACCAGCATCCATTGTTTTAAGATCAACTAAAAGCAATTTATCTGGGAATCTAGTTCTTAATTCTTTTACTAAGTTAATGCCATTATGTTTGATACATGGTGTACCGATTTCGAAGATATCAACTGAATCAGCAACTTGCTCAGCAAGTGCTACTGTTGCGTCGAAATCTAATGAATCTAATGCCATTTGAATTAATGGTGTTGCCATGTTAATACTCCAATTTTAGTTATAATTTTGTGACATGCTTTTATTTTTTATGCGAACAGAACTTTAAATCAGAATGCTGGTCAATGTCAATCTCTATTGGCATTTAAAGCTTTACTCATTCGTTTATCCACACCCCTTTTTAGCAGGTAACCCTCCCAGGCTTCAGTTAAAAAACTCTTCTAGTTATTTGTTTTTTTAACAAAAAGAATTTTATATTTACACAGTAAACATCCTTTTTACCGCTTAAAACGTCCCTCCTATCAATCATTATAGCTCTTTTATTTTTGTACCTTTTTCTTCTTCTATATATTCAAATAAAGTAACTATATTACGTATACCCTCTATTTCTCGTATTCTGGCTATAAGCGTTTGAGCCTCATTTGCGTATAACAAACCCATTAAATACACACTTCTTGACGACACAATCACCTTGACTCGCGTTTCATCAAAACCTGCATAACCTTTAATCCCCCGTAACGCAGAGCTAACTTTTTCACTGAGAGCGGCATCATTATTAATTAAGGTCTTACTTGCTAACGATTCAACCAATAACTCATTATAAATGATACGTATATCTTTTATAACCCTAATATTTGCTATAATTTTATCTCGAGTTTCTGCTGTTTCAGCCTCTCCCGTCACTAAAACCTTCGCGTTATATACTTCTATTTTAACACGCGCTTCCTGTGCTAATTCATTTAATACCGATATTTTACCATAAGCCTCTTTTTCAATACTCTCATCCTTTAAAATACTTTCACGAGCCCTCCTGTCGTGCAAAAACTCAAGACCTGTTACATCCGCCATGAACTGCGTACAACCCGCTGCTAAAAATAGTATGACAATCAGTGCGTTTTTTTTCATTTCTATTGACTACCAAACAACTGACTATCCACCAAATCACAGATACAATGAATTATTAGCAGTTGCGTTTCATTCACCCGATGCACTACCTGACTAGGGACACTAACACAAAGATCGTTCTCACTTAAAGCGGCCTCTAAGGATGAGTCATTTTCACCCGAAAATAATATGACCGGCATATTTTTGTCATGCGCCGCATTAATCAGCTTCAACAAGCTCGCCGTATCTCCATCGGTGTAATAAATCAATAAAACATCACTTGCTTGTCCTAAGGCACGTAATTGCTTTGCATAAATTTCATCATAGTTTTGCATACTTGCAACCGTGCTAATCATTTGCACATCATTCACTAAGGAAATTGCCGGCAGCGAAGGCCTCTCTCTTGCAAAACGATTCACCATCAACGACACAAAGTACTGTACATTTGAAATTGATCCCGCATTTCCACAACAAAGTATTTTTCTATCAGCCAATAAAGCATCAACAATTTTTTGTGCTGCAAACTCTATATATTCGCCTTTCTCAGCCATAACTATTTGCTGAGTTTGAATATTTTCAATAATGTGGTGTTTTATATTTTCTTGCAAACTCATAATTTAAAAAGCATTTCTGATCCATTCAGGTAAATTATCGCCTGTTATTCCTATTACATCAAAACGTATAGGCGACTTAATTTTTGATTGCTGCAAATAGTACTGCGTTGCTGCAATCAATTTTTTTTGCTTTGCCTTAGTGACACTTTCTACCGCGCTACCATACAAACTATTTTTTCTATATCGTACTTCGACCACAACCAAAAACGACTTATCATGCATAATTAAATCTAACTCGCCTAATTTGCATAAATAATTTCGCTCTTTTAGTATTAGCCCTTGCTCTATCAGATACTGAAGCGCCACACCTTCGTAATATGCACCTTTTTTAGATGTGGTTAAATCAGTCTTCACTAACTAACTCAAGGCTTAGGCTCTGCTCATCCTCAGTGATTACTTGCGCAAGCCCTTGTTTAAAATTAGCACAAACTAGCTTACGTACAATTCGATTTGCATTATTCAACGACAATTCACCCGTCGCACCTTGATAATGCATTGTTTTCAACTTACTTAAATGCGGCACAACGCCGTAAGCATCTATTCCAAAAGCAATTAGACTTAGAAATTTATCAGGAAACTGTTTCCAAGTTTCATTCAAAACCTGCCGACTTAACTCCCCTTGATACACATCGTCAAACAACCAAGGAATCGTACAAAAACCCACAGCATTAAGATCTACATTATTCCTTACATCTTGCTGCCCCGTATAAATACGAGATAAGCCGTATACAGCAACGCTGCCCGCCCTATTATGATAAAACTGCGGATTAATTAACCGTGCCTCTTGAGAATTCGCCACCATAAAAATAACATCAACATCCTGCCGCCTACGGGCATTATATTCAACCCCACCGACTACTTGCCGTAATTTATTAACTCGAAATTCACTTTCTTGTATATTTAGCATTATTTTAACCGGATGACTAAAGTCATTAACCCCAACTTCAAATTTCTGCACTGCCAGCACCTGCCCTTCTTTTTCTTCCCATGCAGACTGGAAATATCCCGCAACGCGCTCACCCATCAAATTATCTGGCGCTAAAATCAATGCGTTTTGGTGCCCTTCTAATATTGCTTGCTCAACGATTTGATTGACTTCATCAATAGGACTTAAAGCAAATTGATATAAATTAGCATTATTGAGTTCTTCAGAATAATTTAAACCCAAAACAGGCACCTTTAATATTTCGGCTTTTAATAGCTCTTTTAAAGTCACCTTATTGAGTGGACCGATAATTAACTGCGCGCCCTCATCCACTGCTTGCTGATACAATAAATCGACTGCTAACTTACTTGTATCGTAAAAACGTACATTAGGTCGTAAAGCTTCTTCTTGCTGATAATAAGCCGCCATAAAGCCCGCTCTCACTGCTTTTGCATGCTCCGCATACACACCCGTTTCGGGCAAAAAAACAGCTATATTTTGAATATCTGAAAGGGATAATTGAGACTCTAAAAAGTATTCAGATGCAATTAATGCATGCGCAGGATGAAACAAGTAACGCCCTTCCCACTCACTGAGTTGACTGTTAAATTCCGAAGTCCCTTTTAGCGTCTTTCTCTCTATCAACGCTAACTCAATCCAGCCTTCATAAACATCCCCTTGCTGTAATAACGCTCTTTGCTCTAGATCATGCAAAGACAGCAAATTCAACAAAGCTATCATTGCTTTTTGGTTGCGTACCTTTGCCTCGTGTTTAATTAATACTTCGCTCAATAAAATACGCTCATGAATGCTTTCATCCAACTGCCCCATTAACGCATAAGCAAATGCATTTGCTTCGTAATAAATCTGCTTTTGCTTAGCATTTAAGCTACTGACAGTCACCAATTGCAACTGTTCTGCGGCCTGCCCTGCACTCCCTTCATTTAAGTATAATTGCGCAGATAATAAATACAACTGACTACGCTGCTGCTCAGTGAGTTGATTAATATCAACCGTGCCTATCATTTCCCTTACTTTTTCATCATAGCCAGCACTAAATTGGGCTTGAGCCGCGTGCAATTTATAAAAATCGGCCTGCTGAGGATTTTCTTTTGCTAAGCGCAAAAATACCTCAGATGCTTGAACATAGTGTTTATTTACCAGCAACTCTTCTGCTTCATAAGTAATTTGCAAAGCTTGCCCTGAACCACCTATATTAGGCTGTGAAACACAACTCGCTATAAAAAAAATAGATAACAAAGCCCACCGTTTTATATTTCTTCTCAAAAATAACACGCTTATTCTGCCCCACTAATAAAAATTAACCATCATCGATACCGCATACCAATATAAGTATACATCGTAAGCCATCAGTAAAAATCAACTGACAGAAAAGCGCAGCCATCACCACGCGAAGTATATAATACTACTATTATCTAGCGCTCACTAATACCCTAGGATTAAAATATGTCCAAACCACAAGGCTCTCTTTATATTGTTGCAACCCCTATCGGCAATTTAGCTGATTTTAGTCTACGCGCGATAGAAACACTAAAAGAGGTCGATATTATTTGCGCAGAAGATACCCGGCACGCACGCACACTATTACAGCATTATGGAATATCGACACATTGCATTGCATTACACCAACACAATGAAGAGCAAGCCGCAGCAGGGTTAATCGAAAAAATAAAGCAAGGCACATCAATAGCCATCATTTCAGATGCAGGCACTCCCCTCATAAGTGATCCTGGCATGCCCCTCGTTGCCTTAGCACATGCCGAAGGTATTCAAGCCTCACCTATTCCAGGTGCCTGCGCATTAATTGCAGCCCTATCCTCATCGGGCTTGCCTGTTAGTCATTTCTCATTTTTAGGCTTTTTGCCGCGTACCTCTAGCGCCCGACAAAGCTTATTTAAAGAACAACTCAACACACCGCATACCTGGGTATTTTATGAATCGTGTCATCGTATTGCCGCATGTATAGAAGATTTATCCTGCGTACTTCCTGCTGGACATGAAATTTCTATTGCCCGCGAAATAACAAAATTACACGAAACTATCGTCAAAACCAGCATAGAAAAAATGCTGTTACTTATCAATGAAGATAGCAATATGCGTCGTGGCGAATTTGTGGTGATGGTCAGCGCTAAAGCCATAGAAAAAAAACCAGACTCACTAAGCGAACATCAACTAAAAACGCTTAAGCTTTTATTAAAAGAATGTAGCATCAAAACAGCCGTCAGCTTAGCGGTAGAAATCACTGGTGCGCGCAAAAAATTACTTTACCAAACAGCATTACAACTATCTGAAGACAATCAAACATAGCGCACATTAATAAATCAGCTATAATGCATAGCAGAGTTGGTCAGGCAGTCGCTTTATTAGTTGTTTACAATTAATACAGAGGAAAGTCCGGGCTCCATAGAGCGAGATACCAGATAACTTCTGGGAGGCGTGAGCCTACGGAAAGTGCAGCAGAAAATAAACCGCCTGATACCTTCGGGTATTCGGTAAGGGTGAAATGGTGCGGTAAGAGCGCACCGCGTAACTGGTAACAGGAGCGGCATGGTAAACCCTATCTGGAGCAAGATCAAATAGAGAAGCAGACGCGCTGCTCGCGCGGCTTCTGGGTAGATCGCTTGAGCCATAAGGTGACTTATGGCCTAGATGAATGACTGTCCTCGACAAAACCCGGCTTACGACCAACTCTATTTTATTAATTAATAAGCCCTACCAATTTATTAATTAATAAGCCCTACCAATTTTTTAATTAACAAGACCCACTTAATGTCTTTTACTTAAACCAATAAATTATGTCATTCTCCCCTTCTTTAACAGATCACGAAAAAGCAATTACCGCATTACTACGTTTTTGTCATGTGCGCAGCTACCCTAACAAAACCACCATTATTCGCCCCGGCGATACCGGTGACTGCCTACATTTCATTATTGAAGGCTCTGTGAGCATTCATGTAGAGGATGATAATAACCACGAACTCATTCTTGCTTATTTGAATAAAAATGATTTCATTGGAGAAATTGGCATATTCAAAGGCTCAGAAATTCGTCAAGTATCAGTTAAAACAAGATCTAGCAGTAAATTAGCTGAGATTAGCTATGAACGCATCCATACTTTACTAAAAACTGATTTAGCACCGCATGCTTTGGATCTTCTCTATTTATTTGGAGAGCAACTCTCCACTCGTTTATTAACGACTAGCAGAAAATATTCAGACCTAGCTTTTATTGATGTTGAAGGCCGCGTCGCTCATGCGCTCATTGATTTAACTAAAGAGCCTGATGCAATCACTCACCCTGATGGCATGCAATTACATATTACTCGCCAAGAAATTGGGCGCATTGTCGGCTGCTCACGTGAAATGGTAGGTCGCGTATTAAAAGAAATGGAAGATAAAGAACTCATTTCAGCGCATGGTAAGTCGATTGTCGTCTTTGGCACACGCTAAAACTACACCCTAGTTAACTATTCATAAAAATACGCCTGGAATTCTGTACGAAATTCTTGGTGACACTGCTCACAACTATCTTTCAATTGAAGAAAGATTGCCTCTACTTTACGTTTATCGTCCATTAATACTAATTCACCTAATTCTTTCGCCGTATCATGCGTGTTTTTATCTAATTTTTTAAACGCCCCCAACTCTGTATTAATATAAGCAAGAACCCTCAGCTTCTCTAAAAATGGCGGCGCTGGATGACTAGCAATTGACAGTGCATTTTGGCTCACTAATTCCCAGTCTTTTTTAGAAATTCCTAGCTCAATTTCCTGCATATTATGTTGCATTCCCTGCATAATTCTCCTTAGCTCCAACGGCTCTTCATTCGTTTTTGCACAAGCTAATAGACCGCTCATAGCAATAACAATAAAACCCAACTTAAAAACTATTAATAATTTTTTCATTCATCTCTCAAATAATTTAATTTTCTACATTCATCATATGCGTTGCTAGATCACTTAACGCTTGTTTAATATTGTTTCTAAGCTCGTCAGACATGCTCACTTCATATAAAGCCTTATTCATACATAACATCCATTGATCGCGGCCTTTTTGATTAACCACAAAAGGAAAGTGTCGCTGCTTTAAACGTGGATGCCCAAATTCTTGCACAAATAAATCAGGGCCGCCTAACCAACCTGATAAAAACTTAAATAACCGCTCTTTCGCTCTGGATAAATCATCCTGATGCACAGCGCGCACACCTGTCGCTTCAGGCAAGGTATCCATATAAAAATAAAAGCGATCAACGAGGCTTAAAATTGCTTTTTCACCCCCCATTGCTGAATAAGGCGTCTGCTGTTGTGTTTCTGTCATAATTTTATCTGTATTTATCTAAAATAATATTAATAAGAGTAAAACTCTTGTAAGATTAGCTGCAATTATCCATCATTTTAAAGGTACTTTGTCATGAGATTAAATGTTGCAGCAACACCCGTTAGCGAAAGTACGTTAGCGACCAATAAAGTTTTAAGAAACACTTACATGCTACTGTCTATGACGCTAATATTTAGCGCAATGACAGCCGGCCTAGCAATGATGTTGAACATGCCTTCTTTAGGCCCTATCGTTACATTAGTTGGTTATTTTGCTTTGTTATTTTTAACCAGTAAATTCAGCAATAGCTCACTCGGTATCGTCTTCATTTTTGCATTAACTGGCTTTATGGGTTTAACACTCGGGCCTATTATCAATTTTTATGTTTCTAGCTTTAGTAACGGCTCTGAATTAGTCATGACTGCACTCGGCGGAACTGGTGCTATTTTTATCGGCCTTTCTGCTTATGCACTGACTACCCGCAAAGACTTCAGCTTTTTAGGTGGATTTTTAATGGTTGGTATTTTAGTTGCCTTCCTAGCAGGTATTGGCGCGATGGTATTTTCTATCCCTGCTTTGTCATTAGCTGTTTCTGCCATGTTTATTTTATTAATGTCAGCAATGATTTTATATCAAACAAGTGACATCATTCATGGTGGTGAAACTAACTATATTTTAGCGACTGTTTCTTTATATGTTTCTATCTACAACTTATTCCTAAGCTTATTACAGCTATTAGGTGTATTTGGTGGAGATGATTAAAGCACAGACCTTTAATTAATATTGTTGAAAAGCCCAGTTTTTACTGGGCTTTTTTATGCCTACTGCTATTGGTATTTAACCAAGCATCTCTAACGCCAACTCCGCCATATTCTCAGAGCCACCACCACTACCCACTTTTTCTTTGACTAACTGCAAGCCTTCTTTAATATTCTCTGTATAAGCTTGGTCATCTAAAATATGCACTATTTCATTGGCTAAATTTATCGCAGATGCTTCTTTTTGAATAAATTCCTGCACCACAGACCTCCCTGCAATAATATTGGGCAGGCCGATAAATTCAACATCGACCAATACTCGCGCCAACAGATAAGTAATGAAAGATAACTTATAAGCCACTAACATCGGCACTTCTAATAAAGCAATTTCTAAAGTCGCCGTACCCGAAACAGTCATTACCGCATCACAACATTGCACAACATCATAAAACTGATTATTAACAGCGTGCACTTTAATAGCTGAATGTTGAAACGAATTCAGCAACAACTCATCACTGACAGAATCCGCTTGCGGTAAAACAAATTGCACATTAGGTTTTGCTTGCTGAATGATTTCAGCTGCTTTTAACATAATAGGTAACATACGATTAATTTCATCGGTACGACTACCAGGCAAAATCCCGATAATAGGCGCATCCGCCTTTAAATCAAATAAGGTCAAATCTTCTTCTATACTGCGCTGAGCGCGCACTTTATCAACAGAAGGATGACCGACATAACGCACCGGCACATTTTCTTTTTCATAAAACGGTACTTCAAAAGGGAAAATAACCGCCATCATATCAATGACTTTCCCATACTTAACAACACGCCCTGGCCGCCACGCCCAAATTTGCGGACTGACATAAAATAAAACCTTAATGCCATGCTTTTTTGCAAAGCCAGCCAATTTAAAATTAAATTCCTTATAATCCACACAGATTAATAAATCAGGCCGCTGATCTAGCAATAACTGCTTCATTTCATTTAAAGCATGTTTAATTTCCCCATACCGCTTGATCACCTCGACAACACCAATCACGCCAATATTAGAAGAGTCGTAATGTATCTCTATGCCTGCTTGCGCCATTTTTTTGCCACCCATGCCAATCCCTTGCACCTTTGGCTGGCGTTTTTTTAGCTCAAGAAATAGATTAGCAGCATGGTGATCGCCTGATGATTCGCCAGCTACCAGCATAACGCGTTTAGAAATATCATTCATTAAGCTATCACTCCACTATTTATAGAGTCGTTTGAATCCACTATAATCCTTCCATTATTCTATATAACCTATGACAGGCATTTGCATGGCAATTTCTTTACAAGACCAACTTTTAAAATCTGGCCTTACTAATAAAAGCAAAGTAAACAAATCTAAGAAAGAGAAGTATAAACAATCAAAGGAACAACGCAACAGTAAAACAGTGCAAACTAATGAAGCAACCTTACTAGCTCAAAAGGCATTGGTGGAAAAACAAAAAAAGGATAAGGCG
This sequence comes from Methylococcaceae bacterium, assembly GCA_030627265.1. Taxonomy (GTDB): domain Bacteria; phylum Pseudomonadota; class Gammaproteobacteria; order Methylococcales; family Methylomonadaceae; genus Methyloprofundus. The sequence goes on along the minus strand of DAOUSK010000026.1, from coordinate 2,804 downwards.
TTAAATCAACAAAAAAAAGAAATTGCAGACAAAAAAGCGATTATTGCGCAGATTAACCAGCTGATAAAATTAAATATTCAAGCTAAAGATGATGACGGTACTGCTTATAATTTTACCGATGCCAATAAAGTAAAAAGGATTTATGTTAGCGAGCAAGTGTTAAAGGGTATTACTAAAGGAAAATTGGCTATTGTTCGTTACATTAGCAGTTACGAAGTTGTCCCTACGCCTGTTGCAGAGAAAATAAGCCAACGTGATGCAAGCTTTGTGGTGTTATTAAATGATGCCATAGAAGAGGAAGTAACAGCTAATGACCCGTATGCAGACTTCCAAATCCCTGATGATTTAATGTGGTAACACCAACCCCAAAAACATTCCCATCATCGCGCTAGGCTGCATAAACTAATCTATAGGGCAGGTAAAGAGTATCTACAAGCTAAACTTACTTTTTTCTTTCAATCGAGCCTGCCCTAATACTGCTCACTTAATAAAAAAATAGGTCTCATGGTTCATAAGTCCCATTCTTTTTTTGCATCACTTAGACTCATCCCTGACTCATTTTCTTCTAATAACTTAGCTTCTTTTAAATCTTTTAGATCTTCATAATTTTGTAATTCTTCTTTTAGAACTAAATATTCCTCAAAAGGTAATACAGCAAATTCTTTTATTCCATTTTTTTCTAAAATATTTGGATGTAAAGATAACATAATTATTTCTTCCTACTTATAGACTTCTTTTCTATGCATGATTCTATAAATTTTCACTTGATTTTTATCAACCTCAAATAAAATTCTATAATTACCAACTCTTAAGCGGTATTCAGGGGTAAAGTTTGTCAAATGTTTTACATCACCCTCTAAATTATTTTGCAAGAGCTCAATTTTTACAAAAATACGACTCAAAATATCTTTAGGTATTTTTTTACCGTCTTTAATTGCCTTGGGCTTTATTTCTATCTTGTAAATCATGTCGGTATTTTACATTCTTTTAAAAATAGTAATTGATTTTAATGCCTAACGCCCAAATTGTAATCCCCCGAAAAACACACTCAGTTAAAAACAAAAAATCCTACGCAATGTGTATTTATTCTGCCCTTTTATTTTTAATGCCCATTAAAAATAAAAGCAATAACAGCGTCGCCAAAGCAATCGGCATTAAATAAAAGTTTTGCTGATAAAACGTAGGCTGTGGTTCCTGCAGGTAAGGAACCTTATACAAGCCGTACCACTGCTTTTTCATTGGCGATTCAGCTAAGACTTCTCCAGATGCTAAAACAACCGTAGAAATACCTGTATTGGTCGCTCTGATTAAAGGCCTCCGTGTTTCTACTGCACGAGCTAAGGTCATTACTTTATGCTGATAAGGCTCCTGCCATGTGCCATACCAAGAATCATTGGTCACATTAACAATAAATTGTGCGCCTAAATCGGCTAATGATTTGCTGAATTCTGGGAATAAACTTTCATAACAAATTTGCGCACCAATCTTATAACCATTCAAATGTAATAATTCATTTGGGCCATTACCGTGCCCAAAATCTCCGACCATTGGCAATAGTTCACGTAATACAGGAAACGTCTCTTCCCCTGGAATATATTCGCCAAATGCTAATAAAGTCGACTTACTATAATAATTAGCCTGCACCTCACCTTCTGCATCCAATACAAAAAGTGAATTTGTAACCCTGCCAGTTTCAGCTTGTTTTGCATAAGAACCTGTAATCAGCGGGGTCTTATTTACCTGTACCCATTTAATTAATTTTTGCGCGTAATAATTATTATTTTTACTGCTCTGCGTACTTAAAACAGAAGGAAAGGCGGTTTCTGACCAGACAACAAAATCCACTTTTTGTTCTTTATATTCATTTAAACCCGCTTTGGTGAGCCTTTGATATTGATCCATAATATCCACATAACCGCCGCGCCCAAATTGAGCAGCAACTTTTTGTGCGTTACCAATATTTGCCTGCACTAATAAAACATTAAAAGATGTCTCAGGAACTTGCAGCCATGCTTTAGTGTTTAAGCCCCAAACATTAAGTAATAAAAAAACGATGGCGACCCGTGTTAATAACGTCTTTCCTCGTTTCGAATCTCGTTGTTGCCAAGCAAAATAAAGCGGTACATTGGCTAAAATAGTTAGCATACTCAAACCACTAAAGCCTATATATTCGGCAATATGATAAAGCGGAACTTCTGAACCATACCATGAGTAGCCAAAATTCCATTTAAACAGCATAGGCAAGAGCCAAAGCATTAATGAGGTCAATAACCCCATGGCAAAGATAGAACTGCGTTCTTGAAGCAACAGATATTTACGTCCTAAAAACCACAACAAACCCGCCAAAGGAACAAACAAGTGCGCAATCAGTGCAAATAGAATCATGCCCCCAGCTGCACCTAACCACGGCAAATGAGCAAACTCATGTAATAAATAAGTCACCCAATTAAAGCCAATTAAGGTAAAAACAAAGGTTGTTAGTACGGCGCTTAAAATAACGGGCTTTAATCGCGTTTGTTGCACCCAAAAAATCCATAAGGGAATAAAGCCAAATAATGATGCCCAAGGCGGAAATGGAATATAGCTAGTGCCGATAAAGAACCCGGATAGAACAGGTAAAAGCCAAGGGGTGCGTACGTTAAATATCATATTAATTTTGGTTTTGATTTTTTATTCATACTGCAGAAGCAGGGGGCCTTGTACTGCCCTGATGTTAAGAGGTTGGTGCACTAAGGGGCAGAAAATTAGGATGGGTAGATCGTAGCACCTGTTTTTTAGGTGCGCAGTGAAACCCATCATCAACT
>DAOUSK010000136.1 GCA_030627265.1 Methylococcaceae bacterium | reverse complement strand
GACAGAGACTTAATGATAAGCATTCGACTGGGCACCAGTCACCGCGTGGTTATTGAGGAATTGCCGCGCAGCGGCAGTTCCTCAATAACGCCTAAATCAGATGCCATTTAAAGTGGCATGGCTTTTTGCGAATAGCAAAAACCGTGACGCTTTAAATGGTCAGCTGCATTTTTTGGTTATGTTGCTTTTTGCTCGTGAATTATAACCATAGTCACTTATTATGTTTTTTAGATTTCATTGAAATACACCAAAAGAGCAATGGAACCAATTAAAAAAATAATAGCTTCAAAGCCCCACATATTTTTAAAGTCTTTTATAACACCATTTTCTGGCTCATCACTCAGATATAGGACTTCTACAGTACTACCTTTTGAATCCTTATCACCGCTACTTCCCATTAATGAAGATATAGATATTTTTTTACCTTGTTCAGTTTCAAACTCTACACCCTGATAATAAGCTCCTTCATTATTGTTTGACAAGCTTCCAGAAGCAACACTTTTTACTATGCCAGTTGTTAAAATTGCTCGCTCTATAAATAATATTTTTTTTGTGAATATAAAGAGATTAAATAAAGCAAATACACTGACAAGCAACATAAAGGGGAAATATTTTTCAATCATATTTCAAACCTGACTCTTAGGTAAGCACGTAATGCTTTTGCATCGCCGACACATAACGCCAAAATAACGAGCCACAAATGATAAACGATAAATTATCCAAATGGTATTAATTTTTAATATAAACAGGGCTATAAAAAACACGATGCTTATTTGTGGTCGCTGTTAATTTTTTTGTTATGCATACTTCATATACTAGGCGTTAAAACCACCATCACAAAACCAAAACACAAAAGGCAAAACACAAAAGGTGTCAAAAACACAAAAGGTGTCAGGTCTTGTCTTTTGCTATCTTTATAATTCTACCGGCTCTAAAATAATGCAACCTATAATACGCACCACTTTCATAAAAGCGTTTTATTGCTTCATACCACACTAATTCCTTTTTCTATTTTTAGCAAAAAACAAGACCTGATACCCTTTACTTTCAACTTATGCTGATAAAATCGGCCACATTCAGTTTGCAGATAGTCCAAATAGACACGAGCCTGGGACATAGGAGGCGCGTCATCGTCTATTGATGCGCTTCGTTCCTCAGCACATCCTATGGCGCTATTTTTGTGTAGCCAATAATCAGGTTCATAATACTCTTAATAAACAGGTTTTTTCGACAGCCTAGCTTGAAGGTAGGCATCCCCAAAGCTGTGGAGCCTGGGGATGAGATATGATGCTTGTTTTTGGAGGGTAAATTGCCTGGTTTTGCACTATAGCGATTTAGATACGGCGAGTAGTTACGCTTTTTCTAACTAAGGCAAAACATTATCTACCTTACTTAAAATCCATTTGCCTGAATTTTTGGCCTGCTTCCACAACTGAGATGATTTTTCATGAGACTGTGTGTCAATCATGCAGCGCAATAATCGAGCATCATTAGCTTCACCCATTTTTTGATGCCCTATTGTTTGCAATAATGAGTCTACATTATAAGTACCTAACCCATCATTAGAACCCAAACTAACAGGCACCATAATTGTATTTTCAGGTAGCGATAGATCTTGCTGGATTGCATCTACCGCTGCTCGTATATTTTTTGATTTTGTACAGTGCGGCTCTAAGATGTTATAGGGGGGCTCCCATTCTCTTGATGGTCGCAGTTGATCAATATGCGTCACTACTAAAATAAGTGGAGGTAATTTTCTATTATCCTGATTCGTAAAGTGTTCTTGAAACTCTTGAATAAAATTTCTGTCTGCAATTCTAGCTGCATTATTAGCCTGGCAAACTAATAGCACTAAATCAGTTTTATCAAGCTCTTTGCTATTATCTTTCAACCAATTAGTTTGTTCTCCATACCCAGGGGTATCAAAAATAAGCCCCGCCAACTCTCCTTCTTGTTTTAATTCGTACGGAGTAATCTCCGAGGTACAAGACACAACATCTGCTGCTGCACATGGTTTATCAAACAGTGTGTTGATCAGCGTTGATTTTCCTGCGTTCGTTTGTCCTGCAATTAAAATACGTAATGGCTCTTTCTCTAAAGCTTCATTTTGCTTAATTGCTTGTTTCTTATCTTGCTGAGATTTGGAAGATAAAGACTCAAATTTATTTGAGTCGACAGCCATACGTCCACTGTAAAGCAAGATAGCATAGTAGCCAACTTTTTGAATATAAGTATCTAAAAGCCAGTTTTTCAAATACGACTGCGTCAAATTTGATGCCTTCCCCTGAGTATAATTTTTTGCTTCACTTAATACACCCGACAAAGGATTCAAGACCATACGGCTTAGGCGTACTACTGTATTTGCAGCACTTAAACGACTCATCCAAGTCTGAAAATTAAGCCCGTCAGCTAATGTAATCTGATGACTAAATGGGATATTTTCATTTAGCAATTTATGTATATCGTGACTGACCCGCTCAATTATGCGTAATAATTGGGTTGCAGGAATTTCTAGTTCAGAATTTTTTGATTTAGGCCGGTAATGCTGCGCTACAACGGCTAATGCGCTCCGCCCCAATTGAAGCCAAGTATCGACTTGCTCTAAATTTTGTATAGATTCTTTTTTTATTTGATTCGATAGCGCTTCGACTGCACTCCATGCCTCTTGATCACGCTGAGAAAAAGGTGTTTCTGGATTAATAGAGCGAACAAAAAAACTCGTACTTTCGTGCTGATTTAATCGTTGCGTCAATATCCAAGCAATTCCACTACACGATAGTAGGACACCCGCCCACATTAGAATCAATTGCTCTTGCCAAAGTACCCAACCTCCTGCGACTAATAAGGCCAAAAAGGGTAAGCAAGGTAATAGAAAAATAGCTACTCGTAGCCAAAGAGTCCGATTCATCTTCAATTTCCCTTCTTAAAGCGCGCTTTCAATAACTCTCGACCGCGCTGGAACTGATCCTCATATACATTTTTTAATGATTCCGAGGTAAACGCTTCACCTTGTTTCGTTTTTGCATAATAAAAACATAATGTCATACCTAATGCATAAGTCATTGCTGCTGAGGAAAGCCCGGCAATAGCAGAACCCCAGCCAGGAATTAATTTAGCTAATTCACGCGTCCCCAATCCTATGCCTAAGCCTCCAATACCCACTGCGCTCAATACCTCCGAAACACTTCTCTTGGTTAGTGGTAGACCGTAAATTGAAGAGATACTATGAAAAAGTTTACTTTGCACAGCAATAACTAGAGGGACACTGACTATAGGTATCGGTGTTACCGCAACTAGCCCTGCAGAAATTGCATACCCAATAACATGCGGGTGCGATTCTGTAGCATAAACATCATTAAGTGAGGCTGAATGCTCTTGATTTTTCATTAGCATTTGCCTTAAACCTAAGGGCAAAGCGTTTTCAATTTCAGACCAGAGCGCCTCTAAACCATAATACTGCGGAGTAAAGCCATCATCTATTTGCGTTAAATCCAGAGCAATAAACCGCGCATTTATAGCTTTAAATTGCTCCCTTTGTACGCTTAATGACCTAACAAGGTCGGGAGGCAATTTGCTATCCAATTTTTCACCTAAAAAAGGGTAAGGCCGAATATGATCCATTTTTTTACTGGAGTAGCCTTCATGTAAACATGTCTGCACAACCAATATCGTCCACTCTGGATGTGCAGAATATATGGTTTGTACTGTAGATACAATTGAATCTAGCTGGTGATCCATCGCCTTGATGACCACCATCAGTAGGTGAGATTTATCCTGACACCAAGCCACATCGTCTTTTGGGTCATACTCAGACTCTCCCAGCCCTCTAGTATCCAAAAAACGTACAAATGCTGTATCTGCGCTAGGAAAGTCATAAATTCTAGCTGTTCGCGTGCAAGGACGAAAACCTTCCCCTATATCAGCTTGCGTCGCATCAGTTAGAGCTTGAATAATTGAGCTTTTCCCGCTTTGAGTTTTACCTAGCAACCAAACCACCGGAACAGGTAAATTTTGACAAGCCTTCGCTACCTCTTCATTCAGATTAGCACTTGAAACTTTAGGAAATAAAATCTGGTTCGACCAGTTTTCAAAAAAACGATTTTTAATTGACAAACTCATAAGATTAAGAAAATGTGATGAAATGTTTGGCTGCAGACTTAAATCGGAACAAAAATCAAGATTAGCCCGCTTATTTTTGTATCATAAAGTTAATCTCTCGTTCCCAAGTTGGAGAGGCTAAAATATAATACTTTCACAGCCTCTGAAGCTTAGTAACGAAAAATATTCATAACTTAATTATAATCATTTGTGAGTCGAAACCTATTACAAGGCTTAGCCATACGCCCTTTATACAGAAAAAATGCTTTCACTGAATTAGGCCATACATGAAATTTTACAAGATGATTGCTAGTGCGTATTACTTGAGGTTGATATTTAACCAAGAAAGGCTAAAAAAATATTTGAATTAGGCTGCTTGTACGGGAATCGAATGGCTCGTTCTGACCATTTCATTATCATCATTAAAATAAATCAAATTTGGCTCATAGCTTTCTAACTCGTCTGCATGATAAGCCGCGTAAGCACAAACAATAATATAATCGCCTGGGCAGACTAAGCGCGCAGCGGCACCATTAACAGAAAAAATGCCCGAGCCATCTTCTGCTCTAATGGCATAAGTGGTAAATCGCTCACCATTATTGACATTATAAATTTGAATTTGTTCGTATTCTCTAATGCCTGAATAATCAAGAATTTTACCATCAATTGCGCACGAACCTTCATAACCTAACTCTGCATGGGTTACTGTTGCTCGATGTAATTTTGCTTTAAGCATGGTTGTGTGCATATTAATCTTTTTTATCTATAAATTCCTTAGAACCCATTATTATAACTAATTAAGTATTTCATTGGTATTTTTTTCAGACCCGATTAAGCAGTCACCCTCAATCGCTCTACCTACACAACGTAACAAACCTTACAGGCTAACTTGTAAATTATCGATAAGGCGTGTTTTTCCTAGTTTAGCAGCAAGCAAGATAACTAAATCCTTGTCACCTTTATCCGCTGGCTTTAAATCCAATTGCGTACAAATAGAAAAATAATCTGGTTCAAAGCCTAGCCT
>DAOUSK010000080.1 GCA_030627265.1 Methylococcaceae bacterium | reverse complement strand
GGAAAAATAATATGAGTAACATTGAAGAGCGCGTAAAGAAAATTGTTGCTGAGCAACTAGGTGTTAAAGAAGATATCGCTAACGATGCATCATTTATTGATGATTTAGGTGCTGACTCACTAGATACAGTAGAGCTAGTAATGGCTTTAGAAGAAGAATTCGAATGTGAAATTCCTGATGATGATGCTGAGAAAATTACAACAGTTCAACAAGCGGTAGATTACGTAAATTCTAACGGTTAATTTCTTAGACTGTTACTAAAATTAATGGGTAATAAATCTATTACCCATTAAGACCATTTCTTTCTTTTTAAATTCATCTAGGACCATTCCATTGAGTAAACGTCGCGTTGTTATTACGGGTTTAGGCGCTATTACGCCTATTGCTAATACTGTTTCTGAAACATGGGACGGCATTATTAATGGTAAAAGTGGTATTAGCCAAATTGATTCATTTGATATTTCAGGCCATGCAACCACATTTGGTGGTGTGATTAGAAATTTTGATATTAGTGAGTATATTCCGGCAAAAGATGCAAAACGCATGGACGGCTTTATTCATTACGGAATTGCAGCTGGTTGCCAGGCGATTGATGACTCAGGCTTAGAAGTAACTGATGAGAATGCAGAAAGAATTGGCGTTGCGATAGGGTCAGGAATCGGAGGAATTACGGGCATTGAAAATTGTCGTATGACCTTTGAAAAAGGTGGTGCACGTCGTATTTCGCCTTTCTTTGTACCAGGCAACATTATTAATATGATTTCAGGGAACCTTTCCATTAAATATGGTTTAAAAGGGCCTAATTTCGCCATTGTTACAGCTTGTTCGACCGGAACACACTGTATCGGTGATGCGATGCGTAAAATTCAATACGGTGATGCAGACGTTATGGTTGCTGGTGGTGCTGAAAAATGTACTTCGTCAATAACAGCCATGGGGGGATTTTCCTCAGCAAAAGCCTTATCTCGTAGAAATGATGATCCTCAAGCGGCAAGTCGCCCTTGGGATAAAGATCGCGATGGTTTTGTACTCAGTGATGGTGCGGGTGTTGTGGTACTTGAAGAACTAGAGCATGCAAAAGCACGTGGCGCAAAAATTTATGCTGAAGTGGTTGGTTATGGTATGAGTGGTGATGCTTACCACATGACCACGCCATCAATCGGCGGAGAAGGTGCTGCTCGTTGTATGACAAATGCAATGCGGGATGCAGGCGTTAATGTATCCGAAATAGATTATATCAATGCACATGGAACATCAACGCCAGCAGGCGATGTGGGTGAAACCTTAGCAATGAAAGCGGCATTAGGCGATCATGCACATAAAGTAGCTGTTAGTTCGACTAAATCAATGATTGGTCATTTATTAGGTGCTGCCGGTGGAATTGAAGCAGTATTAAGTGCTTTAAGTATTAAAGAGCAAATTGCACCGCCAACGATTAACTTAGAAAACCAAGACCCAGAGTGTGATTTAGATTACGTTGCAAATACCGCGCGTGAAATGAAAATTGATACTGCTATTTCCAATTCATTTGGTTTTGGTGGCACAAATGGTTCTTTAGTTTTTAAAAAATACGCAGAATAATAACAAAGGTGGTGGTGAGTGATACTGATTAACGGTAAGCAAGCTACTACAATCGAAGCAACAGACCGCGGCCTGCATTATGGCGATGGTCTGTTTGAGACGATAGAAATTATTAATGAACAGCCTGTTTTCTTAACTCAGCATTTATTGAGATTAGAAGCAGGCTGTTTTGTTTTAAAGATCCCCTTGCCAAAAAAAGCACTTCTGATCGATGAAGTGATGCAGCTTTGTAAAAATATAACGCACGGCGTGATTAAAATAATGCTAACACGTGGTTCTGGTGGTCGGGGTTATCGCCAGCCAGAAGTTATTGATAGTACTCGTTATATTGCCTTACACCCTTATCCTAATTACCCAGAAAGCTGTCAAGAACAAGGCATAGTTGCGCGATTTTGTGCAACACGGCTAGGTTTAAACCCTTTATTGGCTGGCATCAAGCATAATAATCGCTTAGAACAAGTGTTAGCGCGCGCTGAATGGCAAGATGACTATCAAGAAGGTTTGATGTTAAATATTAAGGGAGAGGTGATTGAAGGAACTATGACAAATTTATTTGTGGTGAAAAATCAGGAGGTTTTGACCAGTCATATAACGGACTGTGGTGTTAAAGGGATTATACGGCAGTTACTTTTAGAGCCATCAAGATCACTAAAATATCAAATTAAAGAAACCATTTTAAGTAAAGAGGATGTTTTTCACGCTGATGAATTATTTGTCACCAATTCAGTGATTGGACTCTGGCCTATCGCTCAATTGGAAGGTAAAGCCTACCCCGTGGGGAAAGTAACTAAACAGGTAATGGCTTATTTAGAGATGCTAAAAAAACAAAATTTAAAGACATGTTAAAAAAAATCAGCCTACTTGTTATCTTATTATCTAGTATCGTCTTTATTTGGGCTTATTTAGATTACCAAAACTTTTTAAAAACACCACTTGTGACTGAGAAAAACCAACTTTTTGAAGTGGAAAAAGGTAGTTCTTTTAATAAGATTATTACTAATGTTGGTGACTCGGGTAAAGGTTTTAATAAGCTTTGGTTTAAAATCCTAGCATATAAAACAGACTTAACTCAGCAGCTGAAAGCAGGGGAATATATTCTACTTACTGGCCTTCGGCCCGAAGAATTTTTGTTGTTATTAAGCAAAGGAAAGGTCAAGCAATATAGTATTACCTTTCCCGAAGGCTGGAGTTTCAAAGAGATTCGTTTTGCTTTAAGCCAAGAAAATGCAGTTAAGCAAAGTATTTCTACCTTAAGTGATATTGAGGTTTTACAAAGAATAGATGAGCACGCAAAGCACCCAGAAGGCTTATTTTTTCCTGATACTTATCAATTTACAAAAAATACTACGGATATTGCTATATTAAAGCGCGCTTATCAGAAAATGGACGCTGTATTAAATGAGCAATGGCTGCTTAAGGCTGATGATTTACCGCTGAAAACTGCGTACGAAGCATTGATTTTGGCATCTATCGTAGAAAAAGAAACCGGTGTTGCTTCGGAGCGCTCTATAATTGCGGGTGTTTTTACGCGGCGATTAAAAATAGGCATGCGTCTGCAAACTGATCCAACAGTTATTTATGGCATGGGCGAAAATTATAAAGGCAATATACAGCGTAAAGATTTAAGAGCTTTAACCGCTTATAATACCTATAAAATTAATGGCTTGCCACCAACGCCAATAGCGATGCCTGGCAAAGAGGCGATTCATGCCGTATTGCATCCCGCTAAAGGGAGTAGTTTATATTTTGTTGCTAACGGGGATGGTAGTCATGTTTTTTCTACAACACTACGTCAGCATAATAATGCAGTCAATAATTACCAAAGGAAGCGTCGATAATGCAAGGTAAATTCATTACATTAGAAGGTGGCGAGGGCTGTGGTAAAAGTACTAATATAAAGTTTATCGAGCAATTATTATTAACGGAAGGTTTTTCGGTGGTTTTGACTCGGGAGCCGGGCGGAACGATACTTGCTGAAAATATTCGGCAACTATTGTTGGATAAAGAGCAGGAAAAAATTTCCGAGCAAACTGAATTATTGATGATGTTTGCCGCAAGAGCGCAGCATATTAAGCATGTTATTCAGCCAGCACTTGATCAAGGTTCATGGGTTTTATGTGATCGATTTACCGACTCCAGTTATGCGTATCAAGGCTATGGGCGCAATATGGATCGCTCTGCAATTCAATGGTTAGAAAGTTTTTCGCAAAATAAACTCCGCCCCGATTTAACTTTGTTATTAGATGCGCCGGTTGATTTAGGTATGGCTAGAGTGCAAAAACGCGGTCAATTGGATCGTTTTGAATGTGAAAAAATGGAATTTTTTAATAAAGTGCGTACTGGGTTTTTAGAGATAGCAAAGCAACAGCCAGAACGTGTGAAAGTAGTCGATGCAGCACAAGAATTACCAGCGGTGCAGGAAAGTATTACTCAATTAATACAAAATTTTATTCATGGATAAATTAATTTACCCTTGGCATCAGTTTGATTGGCAGCATTTGTGTGCTTATATCGAGCAAGATAGAATTCCGCAGGCATTATTAATAACAGGGTATAAAGGTTTAGCAAAGCATGCCTTAGCGCTACGCTACACACAGGCGTTACTTTGCACCGATAACTCTAGCGTTGAAGCCTGTAGGCAATGCGATAGTTGTCATTTGTTTTTGGCAGATACGCATCCTGACTTTATAAGATTACAGCCTGAGGAAGAAGGGAAGTCAATTGGTATTGATGCTGTGCGAGCCATTATTAATAAACTATCTTTAAAACCTCAATATTCAGGCTACCGTGTGGTGTTGATTCAACCCGCCGATAAAATGACGATAAGCTCAGCTAATGCTTTTTTAAAATGCTTAGAAGAGCCACCTGAAAGAACCGTGTTTTTACTGTTAACAGAAACAATGCAGACTTTGCCAGCCACTATCTTGAGTCGTTGCCAAAAAATAATATTATCAGTTCCTGAGGCTAAAGTGGTGCTGCCATGGTTAAAAGAACAGGGTGTCACTGAACAGGTCGAATTACTATTAAATTTAGCGCAAGGCTCACCTTTATTAGCAGTTGAGTATGCGCGAGATAAAGTAATGGAATTGCGTAGCAGTTGTTTTGATGATTGGAATAAGGTAGCCTTATTAGGTGCTTGCCCGATTACATTGGCAGATAAATGGCATAAGCAGTCATTAGGGCAATTGTTACAATGGTTGACCTTGTGGACTGAAGACGTTGTTAAATGCACTTTCCTCGTGGAGCCTGCTTTGCTCTATAATAAAGACTTAACAAAACCTTTGCAGCTATTAGCTAAAAGGGTAAATAGGAATCTGCTATTTAAATTTTATGATTTGTTATTAAAAGATAGTTATCGAATTAAGGGGCAGTTAAATAAGCAGCTGCTTTTTGAAGAGCTTTTAATTACGTGGTCCCAAGTAGCCAAAGGTAAATAAATATGACAGCACGGCAAGGAATCTTATCCCTATCAATTAAAGAAAAAAATGGTTTATATGCCGCTTATATGTCTTTTGTAGAGCATGGCGGGTTGTTTATTCCTACCCCACGACCTTATAAAATGGGTGAAGAAGTTTTTGTTTTATTGCAGTTAATGGATGAAACTGAAAAGTTACCGATTGCTGCTAAAGTCATTTGGATTACACCGGAAGGCGCCGAGGGTTATAGAACCGCTGGAGTGGGGGTGCAGTTTAGTGACCAAGACGGTGGGCAGGCTAAAAATAAAATAGAGAATTATTTAGCGGGTGCATTAAATAGCGATAGGTCTACGCATACGGTGTAGTCACTGATAAATGAGAGCTAATAAAAAAGCCGTTATCTTGTTAAGCAAGATAACGGCTTTTTTGTTTTTTGATGGGTTGAACAGCACTTCATTAAAGTGCTGTTCTCAAAGGGGCTAAATTAAAAGGAAGCTGATAAGGTTCCAACAACACGTGCGCCTGATAAGTTGCGATTGTCTGCATCAATAGCATTGAAGCTTGAGTCAACATAAGCAAGTTCTAAGGTCATAATGCTTAATTCTTTAGAGATAGCTAGTTTCCAATCAGAGTAGGTGTCAGCGCTATCATCTTTGAAGTAAGCACCATAATGAGCGCTGGTATTAATTCCCCAAGCCCAGCTTGGTAAAGTATAGTCTGTTGCAATATCTAGGTAACCAACACCGGCGTCATTTTGCACTGCTACATCAGCATAAAAGTAGATGCTAGTATTAAGGTTTTCAACAGGAGATGTTGCTAAACCAAAATAGACTTCATTGAAGTTGCTGCTTGAAGACTCTAGTGGGTAGTCATAATGCAACCAACCTAGGTCATAAGTAATTGCTTGGCTTCCAATGTTGAAATCATTAGTAAAACCGGTGTAAAAATCCAGCTCTAGGCTGCCGTGGTTGTCAGCGCCATATTGTACATTTGACCCCCATGCACCAATATAGAATCCAGATTCATGGCTTAAGTCGAATGAACCTTGGAAGGCCATGCCATTCGTTGTTTGTGAAACACCACGCCACATATAATCAGTGGTTAAAGTAGCTGTAGCGCTGGTTTCAAAGCCTTCAGGTAAGCTGACTGAGGCTGACGGGTCTCCAAATGCGCGAGAAACAGTGAAGACATAGTTATCACCCGTTGCTGGGTTTCCATCAGCTTGATTTGTTTCTGTATAAGCAAATTCAAACCCAAAGCCGCCTATTTCTTTAGAGATACCTACTTTCCAGTCGGAATAGTCTGAGCCTTGTGTTTCGTGTGCGTAATACCCGTAGTGAGCAAGAAGGTTAACATTCCAAGCCCAGTCTGGAAGAGTGTAGTCCGTCGATAAATCAAGATAACCTATATTTCTATCATTTGCATCAATACCAAATACTTGCAAATCTTGGTAATAATAAATGCTAGTATTTAAGTTTTTGATCGGTGAGGTGGCTAAGCCAAAATAAATTTCATCAAAATTTAGATCAGTTTGCCCTGGGTATTCATAATGTAAATACCCCACATCATAAGTAAACTCATGATTAAAAACTTTGAAAGCATTACTAAAACCAGCATAAATATCTAGCTCAACGCTAGTATTATCACCAAACTCTACATTAGAACCCCATACGCCAGCATAAAGTCCGCTTTCATGGTTGAGGTCTAATGAGCCTTGCATGGCTGGTGCATTCATCGTTTGAGAAACACCACGCCAAATATAGTTGCTGGTTAATGCCGCGCTTCCGCTTGCAGTAAACCCTAAATAAGAGTCATCCGTTGTTTCTTCGCTGGCCGCCACTGCTTTTTCTACAGGAGTGCTGGTTGTTTTTACTTCCTCTGCATAAACTGCCCCTGTTGCTAACAGGAGAGATATGCTTAGGCTTAATTTTGTTTTTTTCATTACTAGATCCTCTATTATCTAAAAGTGATTACTGTAAAGTAAGCAGAATTTGTGCCAGATGGGTAGGTTATGAAAAGGGAGCAGTGCTGATAAGGAGTGTGTCGAGAGATATTTATTTTAGAATTAAATACTTACTGTCATAACATTGAAATAATTGGATGCTAAAGGATTAGAGGTGAATAGGGTTCACACTATATATAAAGGGCAAGGACATGATTAAAAATGTTTTATTGTTTTGTTTTGGTGCAAATAATGTTGTGTGGTTTGCTTAAATGGTGCACTTTAAATGTGTTATTTTTATTGTAGATTAAAAACAATGACTTAGGTTTTGGCATGGCGTGTGCTATATCATTAGCATTGAATGAAACTATATAACAATGGAGCATTTTATGAAGTTAATTACAGCAGTTATAAAACCTTTTAAATTGGATGATGTGCGTGAAGCCTTATCTGATATTGGAGTAGCAGGTATCACTGTTACTGAAGTAAAGGGCTTTGGACGACAAAAAGGGCATACGGAACTTTATCGTGGTGCAGAATATGTGGTCGATTTTTTACCGAAAGCAAAAATTGAAGCAGCCGTTTCAGATGAAATTGTCGAACAAGCATTAGAAGCGATTACTAAAGCAGCTAATACAGACAAAATTGGTGATGGTAAGATTTTTGTTACTCAATTAGAGCAAGTTATCCGTATTCGTACGGGTGAAACTGGCAACGAAGCTATTTAATTTAAAGAGGAGATAATTGTGGAACAATTAACAGAACTAAGTTACGCACTGGATACATTTTATTTTTTAATCTGTGGTGCATTTGTTATGTGGATGGCGGCTGGCTTCTCTATGCTAGAAGCGGGTTTAGTCAGAGCAAAAAACACGACGGAAATTTTAACTAAAAACGTAGCATTATTTGCGATAGCCTGCACTATGTATATGTTGTGTGGTTACAACATAATGTACCCAGCAGAAGCAGTCAATAGCATTTGGCCTGGCATTAGTTTTTTAATCGAAGGTGATCATAGTGTTGCTGATGTATTAGCAAGCAAGGGAGATACTTATTATTCTTCAATGGCTGATTTTTTCTTCCAAGTAGTTTTTGTAGCAACGGCGATGTCTATCGTATCGGGTGCAGTGGCTGAACGTATGAAATTATGGGCATTTTTAGTATTTTCAGTGGTTATGACAGGTTTTATTTACCCTGTACAAGGTTATTGGAAGTGGGGCGCAGGATTTTTAGATCAACTTGGTTTTCTTGATTTTGCAGGTTCTGGTGTTGTGCATCTTTGTGGTGCAACGGCTGCATTAGCAGGTGTTATGTTATTAGGTGCTCGTAAAGGTAAATACGGCGCGAATGGTGAAATCTACCCAATTCCAGGCTGTAATATGCCTTTAGCGACGCTAGGTATGTTTATTTTATGGATGGGCTGGTTTGGTTTTAATGGTGGCTCACAGCTTGCTATTCATGGTATTGAAAATGCAAATGCAGTGGCATTAATTTTTGTTAATACTAATGCAGCAGCAGCAGCGGGTGTTATTTCTGCCTTATTAACAGCACATCTTTTATTTGGTAAAGCAGATTTATCAATGTCTTTAAATGGTGCATTAGCAGGTCTAGTTGCTATTACGGCAGAGCCATTAACACCAACACCTTTATTAGCAGCCATTATTGGTGCAATCGCAGGTGTTATTGTTGTTTTCTCTATTATTGGTTTTGATAAACTAAAAATTGATGATCCAGTCGGAGCGTTATCGGTTCATGGTGTTGTTGGTATTTGGGGTTTATTAGCTGTTTGTCTTTCTAATGATGACTCAACGCTTACTGCTCAATTAATTGGTATTGTTACTATTTTCGCCTTTGTGTTTATCTCCAGCTTTATTGCATGGTATGTCATAAAAGTAGTCATGGGTATTCGAGTGACTGAAGAGGAAGAGTATCAAGGTGTCGATTTCTCAGAATGTGGAATGGAAGCTTACCCTGAGTTCACTAATTCAGGTTCAGGTAAATAATAGCTTCTAATTTAATTTCAGAAGCTGAATTAAGGCACTGCTACTTGTAGCAGTGCCTTTTTTTTGGGTAAAATATAAAGAAAATTTTCTTGTAAAGGTAGAGTTTCAAAATCACCTCTCATAGATACAGCTTATAAATTTTAAGATTATTAGTTTTAGTTGTTATATTAGTACCGTTGCCCCATCGTAAAAATGAACAAGGAAAAAAGCCGTGCTAGAAATTTCTAATCATGTTTTCATTCCTGATAATGAAATTGATATTTCAGCAATCCGTGCACAAGGGGCAGGGGGACAAAATGTCAATAAAGTCTCGTCAGCGATTCATTTGCGTTTTGATATCAATGCGTCTTCACTCCCCGAGCTTTATAAACAACGCCTTTTAAGTTTGCGAGATAAACGCATCACTAAAGAAGGTGTGATTATTATTAAAGCACAGACATTTCGGACACAGGAAAAAAATAGAACAGATGCTTTTGAACGCTTAATAGAAATAATTAAGCAGGTAACTGTGATTAATAAAGTGAGGCGAGCAACTAAACCGACCAGAGGGTCCAAGAGAAGACGAATGGATAATAAGGCGAGACGTAGTAAAACAAAAGCATTGCGAGGCAGGGTCTCGGAATAATTCAATGATATTTTGCGAATAAATAATGAAGAAAACGGATAAAAAGAGAGATAAGCAAATTTGCTTAGCATTAACGAAAGCCTGTGAAGTAGCAAAACAACAAGTGCAAGGATTCCAATGGCTCACACATCTCGTTAATTACGCTCAATTCCCAGGCAGTTTATCGATAGTTTGCATATTTGATACCAAGGAAGAGCTTGCTGAAGCGCGTCAACAAATGAAAGATCAGCTTATTATTGCTTTAATAAAAACTGAGCTTGAATGCATAAGCATCAACTTTAAAGAGATCAACCGCCATGTTTCTTTTGATACAGAAGAGGCTTGTGATGCTGAACATAACGGTAATTGGTCAAAGCGGTTTAAATAATAACCCTGAATAAAAAATACTTTAATTATTAAGTTTAAGTCTTTATATCCTAGCGATAATTGACTTTATTTTGTACCGAATTTAAGAGAAAAAGATCGAAATATGAGTGTGTTAATTTTACAAATCATTATTAAACAATGGGATAAAAGCAAAAGAACAGCGGAGCATGAAAGCTTACGAGCTAATATTCCAGATAAATATCCACTCACTTCTGAGTCTGCCGTTTATGTTTTTGATAAACACTGCGTTATAGATCAACATGGTGATGATATTCAGGGAAATCGGCTTAAGTATTTTAAGGATGCAGAAGGACAAATAATATTTGATCGATTTCAAATTGATAGCGATAACAGGATTAGCTACGTTAGCGCTCAACCGGAGCAAGCTCCTATCTGTATAGGCTCTCTTAATAAGCAATGGATTCAATGTAAATATAATTGCCGATATAGCATCTTCGAGTCTGAGCTATTTTATTGGCTTTATGAAGAAGTGACGGTGAATGCTATTTGTATTGATGAATTCAATGAAAATGTATTTTTAAAGTCTGAACCAGCCATT
>DAOUSK010000141.1 GCA_030627265.1 Methylococcaceae bacterium | reverse complement strand
TAGGGTGTCAATACCCCTTATCTCTGCAATTTGAGGCGTGTTCGCAGTTAAGTTTTTATTTTGATAATGGCTTTACCGTGATTCTCCCACAAAAATTTGAGATACAAGGGAAGGAAATCATTAGTGATTTAGTGCGCAGAGCTTATATTGATTGGTTATGGCAGCAATCTTTAATGCAGGTATCGATAGCAGCTGAAACATATGGAAAATTGTATCAACTAAGGCCAAGGTCAATCCAAGTTAGGCGACAAAAAAGTCGCTGGGGAAGTTGTGGAATTCATAATGATATTTACATGAACTGGCTATTAATTTTAGCACCAGCACCTGTTCTTGAGTATGTGGTTATACATGAAATATGTCATATAAAGCACAGAAATCATTCAAAATATTTCTGGGATTTTGTGGCTAAACATTGTCCGGAATATAAAGTGCATCGAGTCTGGTTAAGAGAGCAGGGTGCAAGCCTTATGCGCGGAATTTAACTATTGACTCAACACGTTTCAAGTTAGATATTTTGGAGTAGGCTCTAAATCAGATACAATACGGGAATTTTTAATTTTATAAGAACTGATATGTCTAAACTGAAATGTGCTGTCATCGGAACAGGTTACTTAGGTAAGTTCCATGCTGAAAAATATGCCTCTCTTCCTAATTGTGAATTGGTGGCTGTTGTTGATATTAATGAACAAGCTGCAAAGGATGTTGCAGGAAAGCATGGTGCAGAAGCGCTAACAGACTATCAATCTTTATTAGGCAATGTCGATGCGGTTAGTATCGTTGTACCAACAACCTTACATCACCAAGTCTCTAAAGACTTCCTAAATGCAGGGGCACATGTACTGGTAGAAAAGCCAATTACCGTGACTGTTGAAGAAGCTGATGAATTAGTTGCAATTGCTAAAGAAAAGAATCTTATTTTACAAGTTGGCCATTTAGAGCGCTTTAACCCAGCAGTGATGGGTTTAGGCGATATGGATGATAAGCCTGTTTTTATTGAATCGCATCGTTTATCACCGTTTAACCCTCGCGCAAATGATGTCAGCGTTGTTTTAGATTTAATGATTCACGATATTGATATTATTTTAGCGATTGTTGACTCTGAAGTTGATCGCATGGAAGCCAGTGGTACGTCTGTACTGACAAAAGGAACGGATATTGCTAATGCAAGGCTAACCTTTAAAAATGGCTGCGTCGCTAACGTAACTGCAAGCCGTATCAGTATGAAAATGGAACGTAAAATGCGTATGTTCCGTCCTAATTCTTATATTTCTGTTGATTTCCAAGAGCGTGTTTTAACTAAGCACTTTACCGGTGATAAAGAAATGTTCCCTGGCGTACCTTCAATTGAAACGGATAAGTCAGTTTTTGAGAATGGCGATGCATTATTAGAAGAAATCAAACAATTTGTTGCTTGCATAGAAACAGGAACTCAACCACTAGTGACAGGTGACGCTGGACGACGCGCTTTAGCAACGGCAATAGAAATTACAAAGTTATTACAATAATACTTAAGTTAAACTCAGATTTAATTCCACATTATTAAAAAATAAGGCACTGAAAATTATGATCCCAATGGTCAACCTGAAAGCACAATACGCAGAAATTAAAGACGAAGTTGAAGCGGGTTTAGCGCAAACAATTGAAAATTGTTCTTTTATTCTTGGACCTAACGTACAAGCTTTTGAAAAAGAAGCCGCTGAATATTTAGGTGTGAAACATGCAATAGGCGTTGCTTCAGGTACAGATGCTTTACATTTAGCTTTAATAGCAGAAGGAATTGGCGAAGGTGATGAGGTTATAACCAGTGCCTTTACTTTTATTGCCACGGCTGAAGCAATACGCTATGTCGGCGCAACACCTGTCTTTGTTGATGTTGATCCAAAAACATTTAACATTACGGCGGAAACAATTGAAGCGGCTATTACCGATAAAACAACGGCAGTCATGCCGGTGCATTTATTTGGTTTACCGGTTGATATGCCTATGATTCAAGCAGTTTGTGCAAAACATAACCTAAAAATTATTGAAGATTGCGCGCAATCATTTGGCGCATCTATTGATGGTAATCAAACAGGTAGCATGGGTAATGCCGGTGGATACAGCTTTTTCCCAAGTAAAAACTTAGGCGCTTTTGGTGATGGTGGTTTAGTTGTTACCAACTCTGATGAAACAGCGGATAAATTAAAGCAATTACGTAATCATGGTTCAAATGTACGTTATTACCATGATGTTATTGGTTTTAATAGTCGTTTGGATGATATGCAAGCCGTTGTTTTGCGCGCAAAATTAAAGCGTATTGATCGTTACAACAATAGCCGTCGCCATGCGGCGCATCTGTACTCAGAATTAATGACAGATTTACCTGTAGAAACACCATTTGAAGATGGTGTCGGCGTACATGTTTATCATCAATACACTTTATTATCTGATCGTCGCGATGACATCTTAAAAGCTTTACAAGATAAAGGTGTGGGCTGTGCTGTTTATTACCCAGTACCATTGCATCAACAAAATGTATTTAAAGAAAGTTGCGCAGGACAAGTATTGCCAGAAACAGAAGCGATTGCGGCACGTTGTATTTCACTACCTATTTGCTCTGAATTAAGCGATGAGACTGTGAGAGAAGTTGTTGCGATTATTCGCAGTGTTTTTGAAAATTAAAAGATAGATTGGAAAACAATTAAATGGACCAAACTCCTATTTATGCATTAGATTTTGATGGTGTTATCTGTGATAGCGCCATTGAAACCGCTATTACTGGCTGGAAAGTAGCATCACAGCTTTGGTCAGATATGGCTGGAACAGTGCCTACTGAGCAGCACATTGATCAATTTCGTCAATTACGACCTATTTTAGAAACTGGGTACGAATCAATTTTATTTATGCGCTTGTTGCAACAAGGTGAATCTGTAGAGAGCATTAAAAATAATATTGCTACATTTTTACAAGAGTTATCAGGTGATACTGAGGCTTTAAAAAAATTGTTTGGCCAAATCCGTGATCAATGGATTAAACAAGCGCGTGCAGAGTGGTTGGAAATGAACCCTTTATTTGGCGGTGTTGCAGATAAATTGGAAGTGCTAAATGGAATGCCTTGGTACGTCATCACAACAAAACAGGAGCGTTTTGTTGAAGAGATTTTAAAGGTCAATCAGATTGATTTAGCCCGCGAAAATATCTTTGGGCTAGATGCAAAAATGAGTAAAGAAGCGGTATTATTAAGTCTACAAAAAAAATATGGTGATACACCGCTTTGTTTTGTTGAAGACAGGGTGAAAACTTTATTTAATGTACAAGACAACCCTGAGCTAACAAGTGTTAAATTACAGTTAGCTGCCTGGGGGTATAATACTGACGAAGATAAGGCATTGGCTAAAAGCAAAGGTATTCCTTTAGTCTCATTAGCCGATTTCCTACATGACTAAGTTAGGGTTTAAGAAATGACTAAAACGTATACAGAAACGGAAATAAACCAGCGTTTAATTGATGAGTTACCGCATTGGACTTATGAAAATGGCTGGATTCGTCGAAAAATAAAGACCAGTAGCTGGAAGTCGACTCTAATGGTAGTTAATACCGTTGGACATCTTGCAGAATGCGCTTGGCATCACCCTGATATGACGGTTTCATATGCTTTTGTTATTGTGAAATTAGTGACGCATTCAGAAAAAGGCATTACTGATAAAGATTTTTCATTAGCAAAGAAAATAGAAGAAGTGGTTATGTGGGATGCCGCAGAAACATCAGATAATGTTTTTGAAGGCACACCAGAAGACCCACGTTTTAAATATATTAAAAGGGACACCAAGTGACTGAAATAACTGAAGTACCCAGCCCATTTTGTGGTGTCGGTACAGATGATTTAACCGTTCAGGTTGATGGCTTATCCGTAAAAGTAACCGCAAATGGCTGTGCAATCAACACCCCTGCATTTGAACAAGCCATTACCGATACTGAAGCAAGGATTGATGGTAAAGCCGTTCCACTAAATCTTGCTGTCGCTAAAGCAGCTGATTTATTGCGTGCAAGTAATCAACCTGTGATGGGTGGTTGCGCAACCGATGTTAATGGCATGCGTGGTGTGATGGCAGTTGCGGATAAAGCAGGTGCCGTGGTTGATAATATGAATTTCACCGGTGCACGGCGCAATTTTTTAGCGCTGCAAGATACTGGCTGGATGAATACAACCTTAGCTGAAATTAAAAATCGTTGTGATTATTTGTTAGTGGTTGGTGTTGATTTAGAAGATTTTTCTCCCCGATTCTTTGAGCAATATTTATGGAATAAAGAGTCTATGTTTCTGGATAATACCAGTAACAGAGAGATTGTTTATTTAGGCAAAGCACCTTCTGGTGATGCGTCCACTTCTCCAGCAGGGACGAAAGCAAAAGTATTAGAATGTACAGATGCTGATTTACCTGAAGTGATGGAAGTTTTACGCGCTTTAGTAAAAGACAAAAAAATTGTTACTGAATCCGTTTGTGGTATTGCTACAAGTGAATTAAGAACCATTGCTGAGCAATTAAAGGCAGCCAAATACAGTGTTGTTACTTGGGCTGCTGGCGCACTTAATTTTGATCAAGCGGAATTAACGGTACAAATGCTATCGGAAATGGTTAAAGACCTAAATACTATGGATACGCGTAGTTCAGGTTTTCCTTTAGGAGGAAAAGACGGAGATCAAACAGCAAACCAAGTTTGTGGTTGGACATCTGCTTATCCTGCTAGGGCCAAATTTTCAGCAGGTCATCCTGAATATGACCCCTTCCTATTTGACAGTAATGTCATGCTAGAAAATGGCGAAGCAGATAGCTTATGCTGGGTGCAATCATTTAATAGTGCTGCTGTCCCACCAAAAACAGATGTACCCACCATTGTTGTTGCTCGCTCTGGAATGGTTTTTGAAAAAGAACCCGATGTATTTATCCCTGTAGGAACACCAGGCATAGATCACACTGGTCATGCGTACCGCCTTGATAATGTTGTTGCGATACGCCTTAAAAAATTA
>DAOUSK010000018.1 GCA_030627265.1 Methylococcaceae bacterium | reverse complement strand
TAAAAAAATTCAGGAAATACTAGTCAGTGTTTTTAAGGGTGAAGATACTGAATTTAGTGTTCAATTAAGTGAGTCTATTTTAGCGAGAATTCATTTCGTCATTCATAGTAAAGATGGTTGTTCGATTGACTATGACGTGGAAGAAATAGAGCAGCGCATTGTTGAGGCTTTATCTAATTGGAATGATGAGTTATCAACTGAGTTACATTTTGCTTTTGGAGAGGCTGAAGCCAATTCTTATTTACAATCCTATAGTGATGGTTTTTCCGCCGGTTATCGAGAGGCCGTTTCTCCCCGAACGGCTTTGTTAGATTTAAAACGATTTGAAAAAATCGAAAAACAGAACTTAACAGTATTAGGGGTGCTGTACAGCCCATTAACGGCGGTTGAGCAAAAACAATTGTTTTTTAAATTGTACTGTTTTGGTGGGCAAGCCTCTTTGTCTCGTAGTTTGCCTGTATTAGAAAACATGGGCGTTAAGGTTTGTAGTGAAAACCCTTTTGAAATTAAAAAACGAGGGCAAGATAAAATCTTCTGGATTCATGATTTTGGCCTAGATTATGGACACGTTGCTAACTTAAATTTAGAAGTGTTAAAGCCGAATTTTCAAGATACTTTTGAGCAATGCTGGGCAGGTCGTATAGAAAATGATGGTTTTAATGCGCTAGTTATTAATGCTGATTTAACTTGGCGTGATGTGAATTTTGTACGTGCTTTTTATTTTTACTTGCGCCAAATTGGTATCGCTTTTAGCCAAAGCTATGTCGAAACGACCTTAGTTGGTAATGGTAATGTGGTACGTTTATTAGTTAAATTATTTCACCTTCGTTTTAGCGGGAGCGCTGCTTCAGTCGCTGAAGTAGACACTCTAGTCGCGGAGGTGAATGGGCTTATTGAGCAAGTTAAATCTTTAGATGAAGATCGAATTCTTAGACGTTATTTAAATTTAATTTTAGCCGCAGAAAGAACCAGTTTCTTTAAACATACCGTTGATGAAAATGGCATCCCTTATTTTTCGACTAAGTTTAAATCTGGAAAAATTTATGAAATTCCTTCACCTGTTCCTTATTTTGAAATATTTGTTTATTCACCGCGTTTAGAAGGCGTACATTTACGAGGTGGTGCTGTTGCGCGAGGTGGTTTGCGTTGGTCTGATAGGCGTGAAGATTTTAGAACAGAAGTCTTAGGCTTGATGAAAGCACAAATGACTAAAAATTCAGTCATTGTCCCCACAGGTGCCAAAGGGGGCTTTGTAGTAAAAACAGATTGCTCTAAAGAAGAAATGGCTGCTGAAGGGCTTGCTTGTTACCATATTTTTATTCGTGGTTTGTTAGATATTACCGATACTTATAAAGCGGATAAGGTTGTAAAACCAACGAAGGTGACTTGTTATGATGCGGACGATCCTTATTTGGTTGTTGCAGCAGATAAAGGGACAGCGCGCTTTTCTGATTACGCAAATGCAATCTCCAAGGAATATGATTTTTGGTTAGATGATGCATTTGCTTCGGGTGGTTCAGTCGGTTATGACCATAAGGCAATGGGGATTACTGCGAAGGGCGCCTGGATTTCTGTGCAGCATCATTTTGATGTGTTGGGTGTTGATATACAAAAAACACCATTCACTGTTGTTGGTATTGGCAGCATGGTGGGCGATGTTTTTGGTAATGGCATGATGTTATCAAGGCAAATTAAATTAGTGGCTGCCTTTGACCATGAGTCTATCTTTTTTGATCCGAACCCTAATGCGGAAAGCTCTTTTATAGAGAGAGAACGCTTGTTTAAACTGCCTCGTTCAGGTTGGGGGGATTATGATGATAGTTTAATTTCTAAAGGAGGTGGGGTTTATTCAAGACAAGAAAAAATAATTCATTTAAGCGAAGAAATTCAAGAAATTTTAGGGATTAATGTCACCCATTTAACACCGAATGAATTGATTAAAACCATTTTATGCGCACCGGTTGATCTGTTATGGAATGGCGGTATTGGGACTTATGTTAAAGCGACGAGTGAAATTAATGCTGACGTTGAGGATAGAGCCAATGATAACTTACGCATTAATGGGGCAGGTTTACGTTGTAAAGTGGTGGGTGAAGGGGGTAATTTAGGTTTTACCCAAAGTGGTCGAATTGAATATGCATTGCAGGGTGGCTGCATTAATACAGATTCAATTGATAACTCAGCAGGGGTTGATTGTTCGGACCATGAAGTGAATATCAAAATTTTGTTGAATAGCCTGTTATTGAAAGGCGATTTAACACTTAAGCAACGAGATAAATTGCTTGCGAGTATGACCGACCAAGTGACTGAACTGGTATTAAAAAATAATTATGCGCAAAATAATGCGATTAGCATGATTAAAGCTGAAGCAATTTTTGTTTGGCAAAACTTAAAACAGCTTATTACTAGCTTGGAAGCAAAAGCGCATTTAAATTGCTCTTTAGAAAAGCTACCTAATGAAAAGGAAATGCAAGCGCGAAAAGTTTCAGGAAAAGGCTTGATGCGTCCTGAAATTTCAGTTTTATTAGCCTATACCAAGCAGTTATTAAAAACAGAATTATTGGCTGAAGCAAAGCATATTAATCTTGAATTATACCAGTGTATTTTAGCGGATTATTTTCCAGAGCAATTGCAAACAGCTTATGCAGATGAAATTCAAATACATCGTTTAGGCAAAGAAATTGCCGCGAATCAATTGATTAATAGTCTCGTTAATCGATTAGGTATTGTTTTTCCTTATCGATTTATGGAAGAACTTAATTGCTCGGCTGCAGAATTAGTGAATACTTATAATTTAGTTTGCCGTGTGTTTGAAATAGATTCTTTATGGAAGGTGCAAAGTGAACTTGATGGTGAAGTAAGTGATGCAGTTTTAAATGGTATTAAATTAAGTATTCGTAAGTGGATAGAGCGCGCAATGTATTGGTTTGTGCGTAATGAACCTAACCCTGAAGTGGCAGAGCACTATGTTGCTTCTATTGCTGAATTAGCGGGAGATTTAAATCGATTAGTAACAGAAAATGAGCAAAAACAAATCGATAAATTGACCGATGAATTTTTAAACGAAGGGGTTAGTGCAGGTTTAGCGATAAAAATAGCGCAAATTGATGTGTTATTTTCATGTTTGAATGCGGTCAAAGTACATAAAAAAAGTAAATACTCATTACAAGAAATGACCTCAGGCTTATTTCATCAAGCGAGTAGTTTGAACTTAGGCTGGGTACATCGACAAATTCTTTTATTACCAAAAGAAAGTAGCTGGGAAGCTTTATCTAGACGTGCAATGCTGGATGAATATCACCAAGTAAGCTGTATTTTATTGCAAAGTGTTTTTCGGGAAGAAGGGGCTAATGTTGCTGATAAATTAACAGCATGGCAAGAGAAGTACGCGGTAGCCATTGAGCGTTATACAGATTTAATTAAATCGGCCGAGTCTGATGATGTGGTGCAGCTAGATAAAATCGTGGTTATTCTTGGCGCAAGTTGGAATATGACGGCTTATGCTTAGGCGATACACCATTCTTGTAGGTGATCATATCTTTTACATAATTATTTTAATATTTGTGTAAGATTTTCCGTAGGATGGGTAGAGCGTTTTTTGCGAAACCCATCATCATTGTACGTAGAGTTGATGGGTTTCACTGCGCAGCTAAAAAGACAGCTGCTAGGTTCTACCCATCCTACGAAAAAATGAAATAAATGCGCTATTACAAAGGCTTATAATAGTCAGTCTATGTTGGAATTAATGGACTTTAAATTGAGTGTGGATATGAAAATTTTATTAATTACCCCCCCGATGACACAGCTAAATACACCGTACCCCGCAACGGCGTATTTAACCGGTTTTTTAAAACAACAAAGCTATGCCGCAACGCAGCGAGACCTTGCGATTGATGTTTTTTTAACCATGATGTCACGCACGGGCTTAGAGGCAATCTATGACCAAGTTGTGGAAAATTATGATGCCGTTGAAGACAGCGAACTACCCGATAGTATCTATAATTTTTTAGATAATTTTGATGATTATTATCGCTGCGTTGATAGCACCGTTAAATTTTTGCAAGGTAAGGATCCTAGTTTGGCGTTGCGAATTGCATCGCGCAAATTTTTACCGGAAGGCCCGCAGTTTGAAGGGCTTTTACAAATTGAAAGCATGCAGGAAAATAGTCTCAATAAAGCCTTTGGAAGCTTAGGAACACAAGATAAAGCGAAATATTTAGCGACACTTTTTATTAATGATATTGCGGCGGTTATTACGCAAGGTGTTGATCCTTATTTTGAGATTTCACGTTATGCGGAACGCTTAGCTGCATCCAATGCACAATTTGATGATCTTTATGCGGTTTTACAGGCAGAAGAGCCCACCTATACAGAAATCATCATTGAACAATTAATAGAGCAATATTTAGTCGATGAACAGCCCGATGTAATGGGCATTAGCGTGCCATTTCCAGGGAATATGTTGGGTGCATTACAAGCGGCAAAACATTGCAAAAAAATTGCCCCACAGATTAAAATTATTCTGGGTGGAGGCTTTGTTAATACGGAACTACGCTCATTAAAAGAAGCGCGATTATTTGAATTTGTTGATTATATCTGCGTAGATGATGGCGAAAGACCCTTACTAAGTGTGTTAGAGAAATTACAAGGAAAAGGGGCTGAATTATTCAGAACCTATACTTTAGAAGCGGGGAAAGTGGTTTTTAATAAGGACGATAAGCAACATGACTTCCCACAAAAAAAGGTAGGCACACCGACTTATGAAGGATTGTCATTAGATAGCTATCTTTCAGTTTGTGAAGTATTAAATCCGATGCACCGCATTTGGAGTGATGGACGTTGGAATAAAATAACCATTGCACATGGCTGTTATTGGGCAAAATGTAGTTTTTGCGATATTAGCTTAGATTATATTGGCAACTACGATGATGCCGGTGTTGAGATGACGCTGGCGCGGATTAAAGCGTTAATCGTAGAAACAGGGCAGACAGGTTTTCATTTTGTTGATGAAGCCGCGCCACCAAAAGCACTTGTTGCCTTAGCAGAAAAATTAATTGAACAAGAAATTGTCATTACATGGTGGGCAAATATACGCTTTGAAAAAACCTTCACAGCGGAAAAATGCCAATTATTAGCCGATTCCGGCTGTATCGCCATTAGTGGTGGATTAGAAGTCGCGTCGGATCGACTGCTTAAATTAATGGAAAAAGGCGTGAGTGTGGCGCAAGTTGCCAATATCACCCATTCATTTACCCAAGCAGGTATTTTAGTTCATGCCTACCTAATGTATGGCTTCCCTAGCCAAACCGAGCAAGAAACCGTTGATGCCTTAGAATATGTGCGCCAACTCATGTTAAATAAATGCATACACTCTGCCTACTGGCACCGATTTGCAGCCACCATACACAGCCCCGTCGGCTTAAAACCAGATGACTACGGCATTCGCCTAAAGCCGAATGAAAACGTGCAATTTGCAGAAAATGATATTGATTTTATAGACACCGTTAAAACCCCGCATGAAATGTTAGGCCGAGGTTTAAAAAAAGCACTCTATAACTACATGCACAACATGGGCTTTGAACACCCTGTATCTTTTTGGTTTGAGGAAAACGTCGGCGAAACTAGCTTAGA
Source organism: Methylococcaceae bacterium (assembly GCA_030627265.1). Taxonomy (GTDB): domain Bacteria; phylum Pseudomonadota; class Gammaproteobacteria; order Methylococcales; family Methylomonadaceae; genus Methyloprofundus. Next base: position 18,732 of record DAOUSK010000018.1, on the reverse strand, counting down.
GAAAAATACCATTAAAAAATATTTAGTTTGATCCTGAAATCCGACACATGAAAACATATCAAAGTACGCAAAGTATTATGCATAGCTTGAGCTGAAAAGGCTGTGAAAGTATTGTACGTAGGTTGGGCTGAAGCATGAAGCCCAACAGGTGGGGCTATGTAAGTTATTGATTGTTTGGCTTCGCAAGCTCAGCCAAACCTACATAATTTACATATTATTGAATACTCCCCAATTATATATTAATGCTATAGTTGACTGACAAACAGTCGAACAAGAGGTGTGATATGCGAATTACTGCCCGTATTGATGCAAGTTATGAACAGAAACTTAAAACGATTCAGCAAATAACCCATTTAAATACAACAGAGATTATTAAGCAGGCTTTAGACTTGCTTTATGATAAAGCCGAAAAAACTAAGCTAACAGCTAAAGAAAAAAATCAACAATTGATCCAAATGCTTGCTGGTACTGCAGAAGGCCCAGAAGATTTATCAGAAAACTATAAAGACTATTTACATCAAGGATGGAAAAAAAAACATGGTATTGACTGATACGGGTTTTTGGTATGCATTTTTCAATGCTAAAGATAAGCATCATCAGCGGACAATCCAAATTATGCAGGATTTGGATGAGGGATTAATCACGACTTGGCCAGTAATAACAGAAACCAGTTATCTACTGCAAAAAGCATTAGGTGTGCCAGCGCAATTGCGTTTCATTTCTGCATTGGATGCTGGTTTTATTGAAATTTCAGAGATTACAAAACAAAACTTAACAAGAATCCAACAATTAACGAATAAATATGCCGACTTACCGATGGATTTAGCCGATGCATCTTTAGTTATATTGGCTGAAGAGTTAGGGCACGGTCGTATACTTTCCACAGATCAACGTGATTTTAGAGCCTACCGCTGGAAAAACCACCAACCTTTTCAAAACTTATTATTACCGGATTCCCAAGCCTAATCCCAGCAATTGCACTTAATTAAAATGTAGGTTGGGCTGAAGTATGAACGCCCAACGCAGGATGCAGAATAAGCTGTTGATTGTTGGGCTTCGCAAGCTCAGCCCAATCTACGTGCTAATAATATTGAGTAATTTCATCATACTATTAACCATTCCGCAGGGTGTGGTGGGGCATGAGTCGGCTTCTATTGTGGGATGTTAAGGTTGGAAATTAATGTCAGTTAATAAAATAAAAAGGCAATGGAATAGAGTCGCTTATTAAGGAGTACAATAAAACCAAATTCAGTTTAAATTAAGTTCGATTTTACAGGAGGCATCATGCACCTTTCCCAAAACACAAAACCTATTAGTTATCTAAAGGCAAATGCCGCAAAATTGGCGACAGAACTTAAAGCAAACGGAGCGCCTTATTTAATTACTCAAAATGGTGAAGCCGCTATGGTCGTTCAGTCTGTACAGGAATATGAACAGACTCAGGAGACTATGGCGATGTTAAAAATGCTTGCTCAAAGTGAGAAAAACATTGAGCAAGGAAATATGATTTCAGCGGATGAGGCATTTTCTGAATTAAGAAAGCGCAGAGGCTTGAGTGAGCTATAAAGTCAGCCTAACGCAAGCAGCACTGAATGATCTTTATGCCATTAATGACTATTATTTGGCGCAAGTAAGTGACAAAATTGCAGAAAATGTGATCTATAACATAGAGGCGAGTATACAAAACCTAAAGGATTTACCCGGGCGAGGTACTATACCAATAGAGTTGTCCGCGACGGGAGTAACTCGTTATCGGCAAATACTTTCTTCTGTCTATCGCATTACCTATCGAGTTGAAGGTAATAATGTTTATATTGTTATGGTCATTGATGCTCGAAGGGATGTGGCCACAGCTTTAACCCGAAGACAATTAGTGTAACAAGGTGTCAGCTTTTACCCTGTTGTATCCTGCCTTTTTCTCCACTTTTAAATTTTAATGTATAGCCAAATACGGAGATATACTTAATATGATACCCATTAGAGATACTGCACCTTGTGAAAATAGGCCTTATGTTACATGGGCTTTAATAGTCATTTGTATTGCACTGTTTGTTGCTTTAGAGCTGGTACCCGAAAAAGTGCACCATTATTTTGTTTCACTGTATGGCATGGTGCCAGCAAGGTATACAAACCCAAGTTGGGCGATTGCGATGGGCTATCCGCAAGATTATTTTTTGTCTTTTTTAACTAACCTTTTTTTACATGGAGGGTGGGGACACTTAATTATTAATATGTGGTTTCTTTGGATATTTGCCGATAATATTGAAGATAGAATGGGGCATGGACGTTTTATCGTTTTTTATTTATTGTGTGGTGTTATTGCAACGGCTATTCAGTGGGTTTATACACCGACACTGGTTTTTCCTGTAATCGGAGCATCAGGTGCAATAGCAGGTGTTTTAGGGGCTTATTTCTTTTTGTATCCCTATGCAAAAATTGTACTGTGGATTCCTTTGTTTTTGTTACCTATTTTTATAGAAGTACCCGCGATTGCATTTATTGGTATTTGGGTTATTTGGCAAATGCAAAAAGCAACAACGGCAATGATGTTTTATGGTGGCGCATCAAATATCGCTTTATGGGCGCATTTAGGGGGATTTGTAGCGGGGATGTTGATTTTTCGGTTTTTTCTAAGAAAAGATTATCCTGCATAAATGCCTTTAAGGTATAATTACGAAAATTTATAATCTCCATGCATAGTTCTGTATGGAATCCATAGAGCTGATGAACTCATCTGCTTTTAGCCTTATTTTTAGGAAGTTACTGTTAAAATGAAAAAGATTAATGTCGCTATTGTTAGACTTATCCAGTTTGTTATTTTTGTCTTTTTTACCTTTATGGTAATTTCTTATTTTGCAATCATGGTAATGATTCCATTAGATGCACTTGTTATCATTAGTGACTTATTGGGGCTTATTGGTGTTAATACTTTTGTTGGAGCACTTTTAGGTCTCCCTGTTGTTGGTTATATTTGTAAAGTTGGCTATGAAATTCCTGCGTTAAAAGCGGTTATCGTTGATACTGGAATGGAATTAGTAAAAACAGGTAAAGCAAAAATTGACGCGTTCAATGAGATAGCGGATTCAGTTAAATAATTGAAATAAATTCAATTTTAAGAAAAAAGCTCATTCCTTGAAATAGGGGGTGGGCTTTTTTTATGTGTGATGTATTCTAATTTATAGTGATTTTAAGAAAAAATGAAAAAGATATTTAATAAAAGTTTTGTAACTAACTTTTTAGCGGTTCTGTTAATTGTTGCTGGTTATTTTTCGCCGATGTACGCAGAGTTAATCAAGACGATTGGATTTTTTGCTTTATCGGGTGCATTGACTAACTGGTTAGCCATACATATGCTATTTGAAAAAGTTCCTTTATTGTATGGATCGGGTATTATTCCTAATCGGTTTGAGGAGTTTAAAGGGTCGATTAAAGATTTAATGATGCATCAGTTTTTTACCACTGAAAACATTGAGCAGTTTATTGAAGGGGAAGAGCAGCAAGGCAGTGGTGTCTTAAATTTAGATCCACTTCTTGCAGCGGTAAACTATGACCAAATGTTTGAAGGCTTGGTGTCTTCTATTATGGAATCATCATTCGGCAGTATGTTGCAAATGATGGGCGGAGAAGAGGCTTTGATTCCATTAAAAGAGCCATTTACCGCGAAAATGCAGTTAACCTTGAGCGAAATGGTTGATTCAGATAAATTTAAGTCAGCTTTAAAACAAGGGTTAAATGCCAATCAAATAGGCGAAGATATTATCACTAAGATAGAAACGGTTATTGATAAGCGTCTTGATGAGTTAACGCCTGAATTAGTGAAAGAAATGGTACAAAAAATTATTCGCGAACATTTAGGTTGGCTAGTTGTTTGGGGTGGGATTTTTGGTGGAATAATGGGGGCAGCGTTTAGCTTTGTTTAAAGTAGCTTGTTGGTTAGTTTTTACTGAGGCATGATTTAAAAAAATATCCATTTTCTTAGAAGGTGGATATTTTTATTCCTAACGGCATAATTTATGCCGTTAGGAGATAGTTCCAATTCTAAGTATATTGCCATAGATTTAAAAATGGTAATTGTGCACGTTATACCAATCCCAATAAGCTTATACTTAAACCATGATGCAACTTATTGACGCACTGTTGGTAAGGTTTTCATAGGATAGGTAGAGCGTTTTTTTGCGAAACTCATCGTTTTATAAGTTTCACTACACACCGGTAAAAAAATCAGCGCTACGATCTACCCACTCTACATAAAAGTGTATTATCGCAGCTTATATTTATTGGGATTGGTATTATCAGGGCTTGGTGCTCTGCATCGTATTTTTGTTTTTTACAAAGGCCTCAGGCCGTTTCAATCGTGTGCATAGCAACTATTACGGATACCTGAATTTAAGATATAAGCTCTACGCTGCAATTAAATTTTAATTTAAACAGAGACGGTAGGATTTTAAAAAATGAATGCCTTATTTGACTATCAGACAGCCTTTTCTCGTAATATAGGCTGGGTAACTGAGTCTGAACAATCAGTATTAAAATCAAAAAGAATCGCGATTGCTGGGCTTGGGGGCGTAGGGGGATCACACTTAATTACTCTCTCTCGGTTGGGTATCGGAAAATTCAATATTTCTGATCTAGATATTTTTGAACTAGCCAATTTTAATCGTCAGGCTGGGGCTTCCATTAGCCACTTAAACCGTTCTAAAGTTGATGTTATGCAGGAAATGGCTTTAGATATTAATCCTGAACTCGATATCAATACTTTCCCTAGCGGAGTGAATAAAGAAAATCTGGATTCATTTCTTGATGGCGTAGATTTATATATAGATGGCTTAGATTTTTTTGCGACTGATGCTAGGCGCATTGTATTTGCAGCCTGCGCAGAAAAAAATATACCAGCGATTACAGCTGCTCCTCTTGGAATGGGCACTTCATTGTTGTGCTTTATGCCTGGGAAAATGACTTTTGAAGAATATTTCCTCTGGGAGGGGCAGACTGAAGCTGATAAATTACTTAGATTTTTAGTGGGTTTATCTCCAACAGGATTGCAGGTGCCTTACATAGCTGATGATACTCGGCTTGATTTAGATAATCATAAAGGACCGTCGACACCCATGGCTTGTGACTTTTGTGCAGGTATCGTTGGGACACACGCATTAAAAATACTATTAAACAGAGGCGAAGTACTTGCAGCACCTAAAGCCACTCACTTTGATGCTTACCGCAATAAGTTTTTAACCACATGGAGGCCTTGGGGTAACAATAATCCGTTACAAAAGCTTGGCTTACTAATGCTCAGAAAAAAGTTAAGCAATAAATTAGCGAATCCAAATAAGTAAACAGTTCAACCTAGAAACATAATTATTTTTATATTGGTGTTAAGTTTTTCGTAGGATGAGTAGAGCATCTTTTGCAAAACCCATCAATTTATACGTGGGATTGGTATTAGATGGTGCGTAGAAGGTTTCATAATTACTATTTATCATTAAGCATTAGTCACTAAAATACATATTCTTTCCTGATTACCCATAACCCTCAGCCATGATTAAAAATAACTAAATCAACCAACATTCAATCGCTTAGATATTAGAACATGAGTTATTTTTCTCATGAAACTGAAAATGGAATCCATTTTCGTGGTTTTTGTTATTTCTAGGGGGAGCTAAAAATAACAGCCTCACGTATTTACTGAGATTACCACATAGAACTGCGCTGAATAATGGCTGAGACTTGTAAGTAATCAGGTATTCTTTTTTACTATTATTATAAATTAATTGAATTTTTTACAAGGATCTAAAACATGCCTCAAGAAATGCTTGAAGCCTTTAATCAATATTTTGAAATGGTTCCTGCTTTGTCTGATGATCTTAAAAATGAGGTCTATAAATTACGCTTTCAAGTGTATTGCAAAGAAACTGAATTTGAAGACCCTCTTAAGCATCAGAGTGGTTTCGAGTATGACGAATTTGATGATCAATCGATCCATTATCTTATTCGTCATCGCAAAACTAATTCTTATGCGGCAACGACACGCCTGATCCTTCCAAATAAGAAGGACCTAGACAGACCTTTTCCGGCTGAATTGCATAGCACAATTGATAACACTGAAGCATTGAAGGACGTGCCACGAAGCCAGCTTGCAGAAATATCTCGATTTTGTGTTTCAAAAGATTTTAAACAAAGAAAATACGATAAAATTGACTCTTTAACGGGTATACAGGAAGAGTCGATTAAATTAATTACGGAAGATGAAAAACGCACTTTTCCACATATTACTATCGCACTTATTGCATGCCAAATTATAATGAGCGAAAAACATGATATTCATTATTGGTTTGGAGTCGTGGAGCCAGCATTACTTCGTTTTTTATCAGCACTAGGCATTCAGGTTACAAGTATTGGCCCAATTATTGACTATCATGGAAAACGTAAGCCAGGCATTGTTAAAATTAGTGCTTTATTAGATGGCATCGTACAAAAAAACCCACCACTATGGAGAATGCTTACTAACGATGGGGAGTTTGGCTTATACTTGTAATATCAAGTTTATTTATTGAGATTGGTATTATTAGCCTCTTGCTTCTAAGGATGTTTAAAGCTAGGATTCTGAGAGGTCTAGCTACGAATGTCATCACTGTTTTCAATGTTAACGAGTCAAAGTCTATTTCAATAACAAATGCTAGTTTTTTAGTTTAACTGCTGTGCCATAGGCTAAAATCTCAGAAGCATTGCCCATGATGGAACTGGTGGTAAAACGAACATTAATAATGGCATCTGCATCACGCAACTTTGCTTCAGCAACCATACGCTCAATGGCAACATCACGCGCATCGGCTAGCATTTCTGTATAGCCTACAATTTCACCGCCAACAATGCTTTTTAAGTTAGCCATAAAATCACGGCCGATATGTTTTGACTGAACAACATTGCCAGCAACAATTCCTAAATTTTCAGTCATTGTTTTGCCTGGTATTTCATGGGTCGTGGAAAATTGCATGTTTAATCCTTTGTATTTTAAATGTGTTTATTGGGCTGCTGATAGCTCAGGAATAAAAAGTGCAGGATCGACTTTAGTTTTATTCAAATAGACATTCCAATGTAAATGCGGCCCTGTTACACGTCCTGTTTCGCCGACTTCACCTAATTTTGTACCTTGTTCAATTATTTGGCCTGCTTGTACGGATATTTTAGAGAGGTGAAAGTAACCGCTAATCAGCCCTTGGCCGTGGTCTAGGAAAACGGTATTGCCATTATAATAATAACTACCGGTATTAATCACAATACCAGCGGCAGGCGCGCTAATATCCGTTCCTGTTATGGCTGCGATATCTAAACCGCTGTGTGGATTTTTGGGCTGTTTGTTAAAAAATCGCTTAAGCCCAAAAGGGCTACTTAACCTGCCAATAACGGGTATTTGGAAATTTAAATCATTAATCGAGCGTAAACTCCACGTGTTTAATGCTTTATTGATGGCAGGGCGTTCACTACGAATGCGTTTAAGATCATCTGGATTCGGATTCACCATGCGTTTATTTTTAATGGTTATATATTGAGCTGGGTAATCTTTATCAGTAATTGTGAAATTAATGGTGTTCTCTTTTTTCCCTGATTTTACTTGTATAGAGTGCTGACCTATTTTGGCTTTCAATGGAATACCTACAACGGCATACCATTGTTGATTTTCTTCTAAAACCAGTACTTTTTTATCTAAGAAAGTGACTTCGGGCGCGGGTGTATTAATATCACCTAGGGCGATACTAATAATTCCACCTGGGACGGCAAGCGTTGTCGGTAGGTTTTGTGCATGGACTAAAAAAGGCAGGCAGAAGAATAAACTGAAAAGTATTTTAATCATGATTGATAGTTTGTATTTTGCTGATGACAGAGCTTTTTGCAAAGCGAGTTTTAATGGTATCGCCAATTTTTAGATCTTGGCTAGTATGAACAAGTTTACCCTTTTCTGTGCTGGTTAATGTATAGCCACGTTCCAGTGTCGAAAGGGGGCTAACAATATGTAGTGTTGTGCTTAACAGCTGTAATTGATTTTTATTTTTTTGTAATTGGTTGTTTATATTATTGTGTAAACGGTTATTAAGTAAAGTAAATTTTGATTTTAATTGCTGCACTTTATAAGCAGGGTTAAATTGCATTAATTTAGCTTGTTGGGTGTTTAGTTGGTTTTTTGATTGCGCCAAAGTATGTTGTAAATTTTGATGTAGACGGGCGTTTAAATCAGCTAAACGCTGAGATTTTATATGCAGCTGCTTTCCGGGGTGTTGTTGCTTTAAGCTTTTATCTAGCCAATCCAAATGACGGGCGCGCTCCATTAGTTTGTTTTGTATTAATTGCGATAATTGTTGTTGATAAGCAATAAATTGGTTTTTCCACTGTTGTGCGTCGGGTGTGGCGTGTTCTGCGGCTGCGGTTGGTGTTGCTGCGCGGAAATCGGCAACATAATCAGCAATGGTGACATCTGTTTCGTGCCCGACTCCTGAAATAACGGGAATACGGCTTTTAAAGATAGCTTTAGCGACCATTTCTTCATTAAATGACCAAAGGTCCTCTAAAGAGCCACCGCCACGGGCCAAAATAATCACATCACATTCTTTTCTTTGGTTGGCTGTTATCAGGGCTTGATTAATTTGGTATTTAGCATCTGTTCCCTGAACCATAACAGGGTAAATAATAACCGGGATAGAAGGAAATCGACGATTAAGGACAGATAATATATCTTGAATTGCAGCGCCAGTGGGTGAGGTGATAATGCCGATAGATTGTGGAATCGTGGGCAGTTCTTTTTTGTGTTCAGGCGAGAAAAGACCTTTGCTGGCTAAATTTTCCTTTAATTTCTCAAAGGCTTTTTGTAATGCGCCATCTCCCGTCTCTTGGGCATTATTAATAATGAGTTGATAGTCGCCGCGCGCTTCATATAAGCTGGTGTTCGCATTAACGAGAATTTGTAAGCCATTTTCAGGCGTAAAATTTAAGCGTTGGGCTTGGCGTTTAAAAAGTGCGCAACGGACTTGAGAACGCTGATCTTTTAAAGAAAAGTATAAGTGGCCTGATGCAGGGCGACTTAGGTTAGAAATTTCACCGATGACTTGAATATAAGAAAGTTCCTGTTCTAACAAAGATTTAGCTTTATTATTAAGTTGAGAAACACTAAGAATAGTATCGGTGTTAAATATTGAGGGCATGTGATTTTGACTAAATTCTACTGCGTTCTATTGAAAATAGGTAGCGCTGAATTTGTGCTTCGTAAGCGCTGGTTAATGTTGGAAATTTAAGCCCAATAATTTGATGTTTTTCAGGTGCTGATGCTTTTAGTGGGTGGTGATTTTTAATTTCTACATCGAGAGAGAAGCTATTACCTTCAGGAAGTGTAATGGTGCAGTCATCAATCGTTTGAATACCCAAAAAAATATCTGGGTCAAACGTGTTTGGGTTAACAGTAAATGAAAACCCAGTTAGGCTAATATCATAAAGCTCAAAATTTAAAAGAGTCAGTAAGCGACTTTGATTTGAAGCGGATTTTTTTAGCGTAAATTGACAAGTAGGGGTGTTTTGAACGGGCGTTTTGACTCTATAAAACAGGCGGCGTTCTAACCAAATTAGTTCTGTCGGGAAATCAAAAATGAACGTAGTATTTTTTTTAAAGAATTGTTTAGATACTTTAGGGAGAGTGAAATAAACATGAATGCCAGCTACTTTAGTTTCAAACAGTATATTATTTGCAGCGCGAAGTTTTTCATTGATTTTTTCATCAGGTGCAATATCTAAGTGAATTTTTTTCTTTTTAGTATCAATATCAAGTAGGGTACTAATAAAAAATAGCTTACCTTCATCAAATGAAACCGTGATTAAACTATTTTTTTTAAATATTAAATTTAGTTTTCGAGTAATTTCATGGCTGTTTTTAAGTGTGAAATTATCGTTATCAGACATAAGTTTTAGGGAAACGTGTGAAGGGTTAGTGAGGAAGTATTATTGAAATTTACTGCGTTTTTCTCGTTCGATTAATAGCATGTAACGTTGTACTTGAGATTCTATTGCGCCAGAAAGTTTATGAAATTTAACACCTATAATTTGTATTTTATCGGGTTCAGAGACTTTTTGAGGGCGTTGATTGCGAATTTCGATTGTCGTAGAAAAGCGCCCAATGTTGGGAAGGTTAACCGTGCAGTTTGGGATGTCTTTTATATTGTCATAGATTTTTGACTGGTACTCTGCTGGGTTATAAGTAAAGGAAGCGCCCGTTAAGCTTAAATCTAGGAAATCAACCTTTAAATTGTAGGAGAAGTCATTTCCCGCTTCATCAGTACTGTTGAGTATGAAACTACAGTTAGGTGTATTTTGTAGTGGTGTTTTTACTCGGTAAAATGAACGACGTTCAAGCCATACAAGTTCTTCAGGGAAATCTAAAATAAAGGTTTTGCTACGGCCAAATACAGGGGTAGAAACTTTTGGTAGAGTAAAGCTAACGGATACGCCGCCAACATTAGTTTCAAAGGTAATCTGATTGGCTTTTAATATTTGTTTATTTAATTGCTCATCAGAAGCAAAATCTAAGCTTATTTTTCTCTTTTTAGTATCAATATCAAGCAGAGTGCTCAGAAAAAATGACCGGCCTTTATTAAATGAGACGGTAATTAAACTGTCTTGTTTTAAAATTAGATTAAATTTTCGAGTAATTTCTGCCGGGTCTTTAAGAGTATAGTTTTCTTTGTCTGACATGAATTAATTTTAAAAGGGCTATATTTATCTTTCCTATTGTAAAATAATATACTTTCAGTGTATATGCTATATGGTTCTATTTTGAAATAGAATTTTTTAGGAGAAAAAATGGGTTGGTTGTTTTTAATGGCAGCAAGTATTGCGGAAATATTTTTTGCCTTAAGCCTTAAATATAATGAAGGGTTTACCAAATTAATTCCTTCTATTGTGACGGCAGTAGCGGGTGCTGGCAGTTTCGGTTTTTTAATGATGGCCATTAAAACTTTACCGTTAGGGACAGCCTATGCTATATGGACTGGAGTTGGGGCGGCAGGTATTGCTATTGCAGGTATATTTTTATTTGATGAAGCAATAGATATTTACCGTCTTAGCTCAATATCATTGATTATAGCTGGCGTCATTGGCCTTAAACTTTTTTCGGGTGCCTAATATGTTGCATCTTGTTTTTTCAAAAAATAATGCACAGCAAGCTTTAAATTTTGTGGCAGAGGGCGATGCGATCTTATTTATGGAAAGCAGTACGCTTAGTTTGCTTAATAAGTCTACATTTGCAAAAGATTTACAAAAAGAGGAGGTTAAAGTGAAGTTTTATGCCTTAGCTTCTGATCTTCAGTTAAGAGGAATTGCTAATGATGAATTGGCAGAAGTGATCGATATTATTGATTACCCAGAATTTGTTGCTTTGACTTTAGAGCATAGTGTTATCAAAACATGGAATTAAAAATAAAAGTAGCAACAACGGAACAAGGTTTTTTGCTGGATAAAACAGAATGGACAGAAGAAATAGCTAGTCAACTGGCCGCTGTGGAAGAGTTAGAGTTAACGGTGGCGCATTGGGAAATATTAAAATTTATCCAGAATTTTTATCAAGAATATGAATACTTACCTAATGCTCGGGTATTTAGTAAAGCAATTAAGAGTGAACTAGGTGCAGAGAAAGGGAGTAGCCGGTATTTACTGAAATTATTTCCTGAAGGGCCTTTGAAATACGCCTGTAAAATCGCTGGTCTGCCTAAGCCGCCAAGTTGTCTGTAGTTAGGAAGCAATTAAATTAAGACTGTTTAAACTGATGAATTTGTCGTCGCTGTTTTTTATTAGGGCGAACGGTGGCTTCTGCGTGCGAAAATTGCCGTTCTTCTCGGCGCTGAATAAGCTCTTTTTCACGTTTAGCTAAGCTCGCTTCAGATTCCTTATAAAGTAAAACAGCTTCTGTTGCGGGTCTACGGTGTGTATTAATACCGAGTACGGTAATATCCCATGTAAAGTGGTCTTTGGTAATCAGTAATTGGCTATCGATTTTAACTTCTTTACTGGGCTTTGTGCGCTGACCATTGAGGTGTACTTTTCCGCCAGAAACAGCTTCTGCGGCTAATTTGCGCGTTTTAAAAAAACGCGCAGCCCACAGCCATTTATCTAAACGTAATGCAGTGACTTTTTCCATAATGAGTTGTGTTAGCCTGCTTCTGTCCAAGCGGTGTACCCGCCAGCCATGCTGATTGCTTTAGCATAACCTAGTTTTTGCAAGGCCTCAGTCGCTAATGCAGATCTCCCGCCAGAAAGGCAATAAACGATAATATCGGCATTTTCTTGGCCCGCAAAGCTAGGGTGATTGCCTATTTTAAACTCTAAGACACCTCTAGGGATATTGATTGCATTAGGTAAGTGGCCGGCTTCAAATTCAGCAGGCTCGCGGACATCTAAAATAAAATGGGTGGATAAGTGATTTTTTGTATCAGTGACGCTTATTTCAGTGATTTTTTGTTTGGCATTCGCCACTAAATCCATTGCAGTGATTGACATGATTTTCTCCAAGTTGTTTTGATTAAGTTGAATATTAGCAAACCTTGATGCTTGAATGCTAGTTTTTTGATGAATTATTGTTTTATTAAGGTAAAATGTGGGCTGTTTTTATTACTAGATTGATGAGGTTTTATGAATTTTGAAAAAGTGATTTTTGGATTTTTTATTGTATTATCACTCACCTTAAATGTAGGGTTTGTTTTGGGTGAATATAATAACCCCTCTCATCATGGCGTCTATGAATTCTTTGCTGTTATCGTGGTTAACTTAATTGCAATGGGTTTGAAATTAGGTGATAGATCGCAAATTGGCGCTATTTTATTAGCGACGAGTTTAGTGGCAAATTTTGAACTTATTGCCGCCGCACTACACTGGACCTTTGCTGTGCATATCGCTGAAACCGGCATTACGCCAGATGTGATGGCAAGTATTATATCATTAGCAACAGGGGCTTTAATTGCCAATGTTATTTCTGTGATTATCTTAGTGTCAGAAACGCTGATGTCGCGTTTATAAAAGAGTAATTAAATGACTCCTAAGCTAATAAAACCCAATATTGAATTAAGTCGCGTTAGTTTTATCGTTATGCGCGCTATGCGTGCGCCCCTAATGACTTTGTTGATTGTTTATTCAATCGCAATTTTAGTGATGAGCTTTATTCCAGGCTTGAAAGTTGCGGGAGAAGTACAGTATTTAAGTATATTTCACTCCTTTTACTTTATGACCTATACCGCGACCACCACGGGTTTTGGTGAGATTCCCATAGAGTTTAGTAATGCGCAGCGCCTCTGGGCAATCGTTTGTCTTTATGTCAGTGTTGTGGCTTGGTTTTATGCCTTAGGTAGTATTATTCGCTTGTTTCAAAATGCTTTTTTCTTACGAGCGGTGGAAGAGTGGCGTTTTGACCGAAGTGTACGCAGTATTACGGGGCCTTTTTATATTGTTTGTGGCTTTGGCGATACAGGGAGCGTATTAGTTAGGGGTTTGAATGATGCCGGTTTAAATGTTGTCGTTATTGATAGTAATGAAGACCGGATTCAAGCGCTTTCACTACGCAACTATAAAGGGACTGTCCCTGGTTTATGTGCTGATGCCAGTGTGCCTAATTATTTAATTGAAGCAGGCTTATTAAGCCCTTTTTGTAAAGCGGTTGTCTCGATAACTAGGAATGAAGAAGTTAATCTTAAAATCTCAGCTGTCGTGCGTTTATTAAACCCGAATGTCGGCATTATTACGATGTCTAAAGAAAGAGATTTTGAGGAAACTTTAGCAACTTTAGGTGGTGAGGTTCATATTGTTGACCCCTTTAAAACCTTTGCTAAAGTATTGAATGCCTGTATTAATAATCCAGAGTTCTACGCATTAAATAATTGGCTGGTGGGGGATAAGAGTGGCAGTTTAAAAACGTATGTCCACCCTCCTGTAGGGCGGTGGATAATTTGTGGTTATGGGCGCATGGGAATGGAAGCCAATCACGTATTAACTAAAAATGGCGTAAAAACAGCAGTGATTGACCCGCACTCAAGAAAGCGTGATGAGGAAATTGAAACTTATATTGTCGGTGCGAGCAATGCAAAAACATTGAAAATGGCGGGCATTGACGATGCTGTTGGCATTTTAGCGGCAGCGAATGATGACGGTTGTAATCTTGGTGTTTTATTGAATGCGCGTACTTTAAACCCCGATTTATTTACTATTGTTAGACAAAATAGTCATAAAAATGAATTAGCTTTTACTATGGCTGATGCAGATATGATTATGCAGCCTACCTTAGTGACCGCTAGAAAAATATTATTACTTTTGATAGCCCCTTTACTCAAGCACTTTTTTGCCTACTTATTAGCAAGGGAAGAAGGGCGTAAAGAGGTTGTGACACAAGTCATTGCACAATTAAGAAAAAAAATATCTGATCAAAAGCCGCTCTTAGTCACCATTAATTTTACAGCTGAAAAAAGTAGCGCTGTCATACAAAGTTTAAATGCAGGTGACAAGGTTTTATTAAAAGATATTATGGCTGACCCTAGGAATAGGGAAAAAGAATTGGATTTAGTGGCTTTTGTGATTAAGTCAGGCAATAAAGAAACCGTTTTACCTACCGCTGATTACAGCATTAAAAAAGGTGACCAATTGCTTTTTTGTGGAACACAAAAGGCAAAGCAGTTATTAAAATCAAATATTAATAGTGAATATACCTTGGAATATTTACGGACAGGAGAATACCCAGCAATGAGTTATTTTATGGCTTGGTACGATAAGCGCTTTAAGCATAAAGAGAGTATTTAGATGAAAAAATGTGATTTATGCGACTTGTTAGTTGAGACTGATGGTTTTCAGCTGGCAACGACAGAAGGAGTTAAAGTGTTTTGCTGTGAAGGTTGTTTATCTGTTTATCGGCTATTAAACGGCGATAAAATCAACGATTAAATTATTTCTGATGTATGGCCGGCTTGGTTAAAACATAGCACACTTGCTGATTCTTTAGTCCATTCGGCTAAAACAAAGCGTTGCACTGTTTTTTCCTGTATTTGAATATCATGAATGGCTTGTCTGTGCGTATGCCCATGAATTAAGCGACTTGCTTGATATTGATTCATCATAGAGATAACGGTATCAATATTCACATCCATAATGGATTGTGATTTTTTTCTTTTATGAAAAAAACTACGTAAACGGTACCAACGAGCAAATAGCATTCTAAAAATAAGCGGCTTTGATAGGACGTTATCTTGCCATTCTGTCGTATGTGATTTTTCCCTAAAGGCTTGGTACGCGATATCGTCCGTACATAATAAATCGCCATGTGTGAGTAACGTGGGAGTGCCGTATAAATCAATTAAGCTATATTCATCAAGAAGTATCACGCCGCTGTCTTGGCTAAATTTTTGGCCAATTAAAAAGTCTCGATTGCCATGAATATAATAAACTTTTGTGCCTTGTTGGCTTAATGTTTTTAAATGTCGCTTAACCTTTTTTATTGGCGGACTAAAATCATCATCGCCAATCCACGTGTCAAATAAATCACCTAAGATATAAAGAGCCTTGGCTTTAGGAGCGCGGTTAATTAAAAAATTAAGAAACTTTTGTGTAACCTCGGGGCGCTCAATCGTTAAGTGTAAATCAGAGATAAACAGTACTTCGTCACGCATAGGTTTTTATCAAGTATAAGGAGAAGAGAGAGTCTCCTTTGCATTGGTTTTATATGCAAAGGAGATATCCTTTTATTTAGTCGATAACAGTCGCGCTTTCGATAATAATATTTGTTTTAGGAACATCGCCATGCCCATTATGAGTGCCTGTTGGTACATTTTCCATTTCCTCAATGGTTTCCATACCTTCAATAACTTTTCCGAAAACAGCATAACCCCAGCCGCTCGCTGTAGGAGAGCTGTAATTTAAAAAGCCATTATCTTTGTAGTTGATGAAAAACTGAGAGCTTGCAGAATCAGGAACGTTAGTACGTGCCATCGCTAAAGTGCCGCGATCATTTTTTAAGCCGTTATCAGCTTCAATTTTGATTGTATCGTGACTTTCTTTTTCTACGAAATCAGCATCAAAACCACCTGTTTGAGCCATAAAACCAGGAATGATACGGTGGAAAATAGTTCCAGTGTAGAACCCCTCGTTAACATAAGTTAAGAAGTTTTTAACAGTAATGGGTGCTTTGTCGGCATAAAGTTCGATTGTAAAATCGCCTGCTGTGGTTTGGAATTTAACTTTTGTTAGTGAATCTGACATGCTTGTTTCCCTTGAAAAAGAATGGGTTGAGAAAAGTGAAAGCATCGCAAAAAGAATTAAATAACGCATATTACCTACTATAATAGAGATGCAAGAGGGGGATTTTATGTGTTTTTATCTTGAAAGAGAAGTGTTTATGCAGGAAAATTGTCTAAAGTTGAACTGGATACCTATTTGGGCGAAATTATCTAAATGTTAAAAATTTATAATACCTTAAGCAGAAATAAAGAAATATTTACCCCTAAAGTCGAAGGGCAGGTGGGGATGTATGTTTGTGGAATGACCGTTTATGACTACTGTCATGTAGGACATGCGCGCGTTATGGTTGTCTTCGATATTGTTGCGCGTTATTTGCGTTATTCGGGGTACGCTTTAACTTATGTGCGCAATGTTACTGATATTGATGACAAAATAATAAAAAGAGCAAATGAAAATGGCGAAGAATTTAGCGCCTTAACGGAGCGGTTTATCAATGCAATGCATGAAGATGAACGTGCGTTAAATGTATTGCCACCAGATATAGAGCCAAAAGCGACAGACTCTATGGAAGATATGATAGCCATGATTGCTGATTTAATTAGTAAAGACTTTGCTTATGTTGGTGCAAATGGTGATGTTTTTTACGCTGTTGATAATTTTAAAAATTATGGCGCGTTGTCTGGTAAGAAATTAGAAGACTTGCAAGCGGGTGAACGTGTTGATATTGATGCTGCAAAACGTAACCCGTTTGATTTTGTACTTTGGAAGCAAGCGAAAGCTGATGAGCCTTTTTGGGTGTCCCCTTGGGGCAATGGTCGCCCTGGGTGGCATATAGAGTGTTCAGCCATGTCAAAAAGTTGCTTAGGTAATCATTTTGATATTCATGGTGGAGGCATGGATTTACAATTTCCGCATCATGAAAATGAAATTGCACAATCAGAAGCGGCATCAGGCGAAAAATTTGTTAATGTTTGGATGCATAATGGCTTTGTACGTATAAATGAAGAGAAAATGTCTAAGTCTCTGGGAAACTTCTTTACGGTGCGCGAAGTCTTAAAGCAATATCGTCCAGAAGTGATACGTTTTTTTGTTTTATCTAGTCATTACCGTAGTCCGCTTAATTATTCGGATGAGCAATTAAATGAATCGGCATCAGCTCTTACGCGCTTGTATACGGCATTGAGGGAGCTTGATATTGCGGCTGATTTGGTACAAACGACTTATACCGAGCGTTTTAAAGAGGCGATGGACGATGATTTTAATACGGCAGTAGCGGTTGCTGTTTTATTTGAGATGGCAAGAGAGATGAATAAAATAAAGTCTACAAATTCAGAAGTAGCGAATCAGTTAGCGACGGAATTAAAATCACTGGCGGATGTACTGGGGATATTGCAGGATGATCCTGAGGTGTTTTTACAAGCAGGCGATGTTGAAGAAGGTGGTGTTGCTGAGCAAGAAATAGAAAGCTTAATTGAGCAGCGAGTGGCGGCAAAAACTAATAAAGACTGGGCTTTAGCGGATAAAATCCGTGCTGATTTAAAACAGCAGGGAATTATCTTAGAAGATGTGGCGACGGGCACAAGTTGGCGTCGTGAAAGTTAAAAAATGATAGATTGATAAATAGATAAAGTAAAAAGAGATACTAAAAGATGACAGAAATAAAAGATAAATCAGTTGAATTTTTTTTAGACGAGCTTGCAAGTAAAGCACCGACACCCGGCGGTGGAAGTGCGGCAGCATTAATGGGGGCGCAAGCAGCGGCGCTTGTTAGTATGGTCTGTAATTTAACGATTGGAAAGCCTAAATACATTGAAGTTGAAGAGCAAATGAAAGGCTTGCTTATGCGCTCTGAAGCCTTACGTTCCGAGTTGCTTGCTATGATTAAAGCAGATGTTGATGTATTTAATAAGCTAATGGCTAGTTATGGTTTAGCAAAAGCAACAGAAGCAGAAAAATTGGCGCGTAGTGCACAAATCCAAACAGTATTAAAAGAAGCAACACTTGTGCCTTTAGCCTGTGCAAAAGCGTGTTCAGAGGTTTTAGAGTTAAGTAGAGAAGCCGCTGAAAAAGGCAGTGTTAATGTTGTCAGTGATGCGGGTGTTGCTGTTATGTCGGCTTATGCGGGGCTTAAAAGTGCAGCCTTAAATGTCTATATTAATACGGGGAGTTTAAAAGATAGAGCATTTGCTGAAGAGCAATTAGCTGCTCTAGAGCTTGTATTAAAAGGTGCTGAGGTAAATGCAGACGAAATTTATCAGCTTGTAAAAGAAAAATTGTAAATAAAGGTTGACGAAATCATAGCAGCAGCTATAATGGCTGTCTCTTTAGGAGATTAATCGCGAAACAGTGATTGGCTTTGAGAGGATGTCGGGGTATAGCGCAGTTTGGTAGCGCGCCTGCTTTGGGAGCAGGATGTCGGGGGTTCGAATCCCTCTACCCCGACCAATTCGCGCTTGTAGCTCAGCTGGATAGAGCATCGGCCTTCTAAGC
>DAOUSK010000181.1 GCA_030627265.1 Methylococcaceae bacterium | reverse complement strand
TGTAATCAAAAAGAATTGGCGTTAAATTTAGTAGAAATACCATCAGCTTAAAATCTGCCTTGGATATGGCGCGAAATATATTATAATTTAGATTATTTACGATACTTGATTAAAGGATGGATATGCTGAAAAAATCAATTTTAACAACGGCTTTAACTGCGCTATTATTAACAGCAGGTACGGCAATGGCCGCAATGGATCATGGTAGTGGTCACGGTAGTAAAGGAGGGGATAAAGGGGCTGCATGCAGAAAACTAACAATTTCAAAGATAAAGCCAGTTGATAAGTCGAAGCTTAAAGCAGGTGGTGAATTTACTTTTTGGATCTCGGGCGTGAATGAGAATGATTTGGATTGGGTGGAAGCGACGGCAAAAAAAGTACCAGTCGAGTTGTCTTATGAGTTAGTCACAGATTATTATTTGTTCACAGGAAAATTACCCGCTGATTTGAAAGGCTCGGCAGCTCGAATTAATATTATGATTAATTCAAAAAAATGCCCAACTAAAAAAGGCGTGTTGTATTTTATTGATAGAGATAACGTACAAATATAGGCACGGAAATCATTGCTTATTGAAAGCTTGCTCCTGCTGATATGTTATGCCAGTCCCAATAAATAAATACTTAAACCTTATTGCATGATTATTTTAATATTTGCGCCAAATTTTCCGTAGGATGGGTAGAGCGTCTTTTTGCGAAACCCATCATCATTATGCGTAGAGTTGATGATGGGTTTCACTGCGCACCTAAAAAGCAGGCTGATAGGCTGTGCAAGTATTCAATAATAACCTGTAAAAAACAGGTTTCGTAGGCTTGCAGCTTACCTATTAATAATACAAGACCGTAGCCTGTATGGAGGTACGGAATACGGGATAAACAGCGCATCGAATGCCCCGTATTACGCAAGCTTCATACGGGCTACTTTGTTTTATGAGTGCAGGTTAAAGACCTGCGTACCAGAGGGAATAGTCATTATGTTTCCCCATCAGTCTTTAGCTTTCTTCTTTCTCTAATTCACTTAATAAAAACTCGACTTCAGCTAGCATTTTTCGTCTAAAAAATAAAAAACGCCAACGGCTACCACCGCATTGCTTCCAAAGCATTGTCGAGCGAATACCTGCTAATAATAGGCTACGAATTTTGTTAATAATTTCAGGTGATGAAAGGTACGATGGGTCACCATTGACCATAATTCTTGGTGCTAATGTGCTGACTGTTGTGTGATAAATATCCGCTATATTTGCCAGTACATTCTCATGTGTTTTTCCAAAGTGCTCACTCTGGGCGCTAGCAACTTCTA
This sequence comes from Methylococcaceae bacterium, assembly GCA_030627265.1. GTDB lineage: Bacteria > Pseudomonadota > Gammaproteobacteria > Methylococcales > Methylomonadaceae > Methyloprofundus. The sequence goes on along the minus strand of DAOUSK010000181.1, from coordinate 1,350 downwards.
ATTGGCTGTGTACCTTAGATTGCATGTCAGGGTGTTCAGAAAATTTACTTTCTAAAAAAACCAGTGATGCCGCGTATCGTGCCTGATCGGGGTTAGTAAGGTGATTTGTGCTGAGTTGCTTTTGTAATTGTTGTAGGCCAATTTTTACACCAGCAAGCCCACCGTAAATATCGACGGGGTTATCAGCATCAAAAACTAATAGACTTTCGATGCTGGTTTTCAATGCCGATGTATCTGCTTTTCCTGTGGTTGCGAGTTGGTGAACTAAATAAACCGACTGGGCAACGCCAGCAAGAGAAATGCTTTGATAAGTGAGTGTTTTAAATGACATAAGTTAGCACGTTTTGGTTGTGGAGCAAGCGGCTTGAATGGGGTGTTTTTCGCGCAACCATGATGATATTCCAGTTGATAAATGGGAAATATGCGGCATATTTAATTGACCACTTAAGTAAGTGCCTACGCGACCACTACGACCTCCTGAGTGGCAAACCAAAATGACTTCTTGGTCGGCGGATGTTTTTAGTGATTGTAATGTATTGACCCATTTTTCTGGATCAGACTTTCCATTGTTATCAAAAAAACTAAGGGGATGACTACCGGGAATAAGACCTGTTTTCTGCCATTCTTGTGGGGTTCTTATGTCAATAACTAAAGCACCCGTACTTATCTTGCTTTTTACTTCAGCGGTATTGAGGTTGGTTAACGTTTCTGCTGAAAGAATAGGCGAGATAAAAATGGAGAGTAACAGAAGAATTTGAGTAATACGCATAGGATTTATTATGCCAAAATAAGTTTAAGGTGCTAAATTTATATCATGATTATTGTTTATGAGTCGAGTATGATGATAAGTTATTTTATTATTGACTTATATTCAAGGAATTAATTATGGCAGATAGCGTAAAACTAACGGTAATAGGGATGAAATGTGGCGGCTGTGACAAAACGGTTACAGATGGGTTGATGGCTGAGGAGGGTGTACTCAAAGTTATTGCTAGTAATGCTGAAAATGTAGTTGAAATTGAGTTTGATGGCAATGTAATTGAAGAAGATGATCTTATTGAGTGTATTGAAAAACTAGGATTTACAGTAGAAGATTAAGGTTATTTATAAAAATTAAATAAACAGGCAGTGACAAGCCTATCAACGATAGAGAAGAGCGATGAGTGACGAAAATTCCCCTCAAGATTCAAAACAAGCACAAACTGAGATGCGCTTGTCTATTTTAGGTATGCGTTGTGCAGGCTGTGTAGCTCCTGTAGAAACCGCATTAAGTTCGGTTGCTGGCGTGGAGTCGGTTAAAGTAAATTTAGCGGATCACTCAGCCATAGTACAAGGTGATGCGGACCCTGA
>DAOUSK010000014.1 GCA_030627265.1 Methylococcaceae bacterium | reverse complement strand
AGTCGTTATTGGTGGTGATGGCCAAGTTACCTTAGGTAATACAGTTATGAAAGGAAATGCACGTAAAGTGCGGCGCTTACATCACGGTAAAGTCATTGCCGGATTTGCCGGGGCAACGGCTGATGCCTTTACTCTTTTTGAGCATTTTGAAGGGAAATTAGAAAAGCATCACGGTAATTTAACCCGTGCCGCTGTTGAAATGGCTAAAGATTGGCGTACTGAGCGTGCTTTGCGGAAATTAGAAGCCTTACTTTCCATTGCGGATAGTAAAACTTCTCTCATCATTTCAGGTAATGGCGATGTGATAGAGCCTGAACACGATCTCATTGCCATTGGCTCAGGTGGCCCTTTTGCACAATCAGCAGCATTAGCTTTATTAGAAAACTCTGAGCTTTCTGCGCGTGAAATTGTCGAAAAATCATTACATATAGCCGCTGATATCTGTATTTATACCAACCATAATTTACGCATTGAAGAGCTTGATGCAGAACCACAAGACAAGGCGTAAACGATGAGTCAAATGACACCCAAAGAAATTGCACACGAATTAGATAAACATATTATCGGCCAAGCAAGTGCTAAACGTTCTGTTGCGATTGCCTTACGTAATCGCTGGAGACGTTCTAAAGTTGATATATCTTTGCGTGATGAAATTACCCCAAAGAATATTTTAATGATCGGCCCAACAGGTGTGGGTAAAACAGAAATTGCACGCCGCCTTGCACGTCTTGCGAATGCTCCTTTTATTAAAATAGAGGCGACTAAATTTACTGAAGTCGGGTATGTTGGCCGTGATGTTGAGTCTATTATTCGTGATTTAATGGATACCGCCATTAAAATGACCCGTGAAACTGCCATGGCTGAGGTTAAAATCCGTGCTTTAGATGCCGCTGAAGAAGATATTTTAGATATTCTTTTACCACGCGCTGAAAGCGGCATGTTATCGGAAACAGAGTCGTCAACTCGTCAAAAAATGCGTAAAAAATTACGTGAAGGTGATTTTGATGATAAAGAAGTAGAAATTGAAGTTAAAGCACCTAAAGTCGGTGTTGAAATCATGGCACCTCCTGGCATGGAAGAAATGACTAGCCAGTTACAAGGCATGTTTCAGAACATGGACAATGATAAAACCAATACACGTAAATTAGCGGTTAAAGAAGCGCTAAAAGTACTTTCAGAAGAGCAAGCGGCTAAATTAGTTAACCTTGATGACATTAAATTAACCGCAATACAATCTGTTGAGCAACATGGCATTGTCTTTTTAGATGAAATCGATAAAGTGTGTAAACGTTCTGAAAATGGCGGTGATGTTTCGCGTGAAGGCGTACAACGTGACCTACTACCTTTAGTTGAAGGTAGCACCGTTAGCACTAAGCACGGTATGGTAAAAACTGACCATATCTTATTTATTGCATCGGGGGCTTTTCACCTCACTAAACCTTCTGATTTAATTCCTGAATTACAAGGCCGCTTTCCTATTCGTGTTGAATTAGAAGCCTTGAGTGTTGACGATTTTGTACGTATTTTAACCGAGCCAGATGCCTCTTTAACCGAACAGTACCAAGCATTATTGGCGACTGAAGGCCTAGAGCTAAGCTTCACTGAAGCGGGTATTCAACGCATTGCTGAGCTTGCTTGGGAAGTGAATGAAAAAACCGAAAACATTGGTGCACGTCGTTTACATACTATTTTAGAGCGCCTTTTAGAGTCCATCTCTTATGATGCCCCTGACTTAGTTGAAAAAACAATTAGTATCGATGTTGATTTTGTTAACCAGTACTTATCTGAGTTTGTTCAAGACGAAGATTTAAGTCGCTATATTTTATAATTATGCGTATTAAAGCAACACCGATCGACTCGGTTTTAACAGAAATTAAATTACACAAAGTATCACGCTTACTAGAAGTAAGCTTTGATAACGGGCAAGTTTTTCAATTACCTGCTGAATATTTAAGAGTTTGCACCCCCTCTGCTGAAGCTATGGGACATGCACCTGGGCAAGAAACCTTACAAGTTGGCAAAGAATTTGTCGCGATTGATTCTATACGCCCCGTTGGTAACTACGGTATTGCACCTACTTTCAGTGATGGCCATAATACTGGCATTTACACTTGGGAATTACTGTATAAATTAGGTAATGAATATGAAACACATTGGGCGAATTATTTAAATGAATTAGTTGCGGCAGGACATACCCGCATAGAACCAACACAACAATAGAAGAAAACAATGACGACTGATAATACAACTCATTTTGGTTTTTCCGAAGTGAATGAAAAAGAAAAAGTTAACCTAGTGCGCGGAGTCTTCGATTCTGTTGCTAGCCAATACGATATTATGAATGATTTTATGTCGCTTGGAATTCACCGAATTTGGAAACGTGTTGCAGTACAGCTAAGTAACGTACGTGAAGGCGATCATGTTTTAGATTTAGCCGGCGGCACAGGTGATTTAACCACCCTATTCTCTAAACGTGTCGGTAAAAGTGGGAAAATCGTTTTAGCCGATATTAACTCTGAAATGCTACGTACAGGGCGTGATCGTTTAATTGATCGAGGTATTACTAAAAACATCAGTTTCGCTCAAGTAAATGCGGAATGCTTACCTTTTGAAGACAATACGTTTGATTGTGTTTGTATTGCTTTTGGCTTGCGTAATGTGACTGACAAAGATGCGGCTTTACGTTCTATGCTGCGTGTTTTAAAACCCGGTGGTCGTGTTATTATTCTAGAATTCTCTCATCCGACCGATAAAATCACTGAAAAAGTTTATGATTTTTACTCATTTAAACTACTGCCTAAAATCGGAAAATTTGTTGCTAAAGATGAAGAAAGCTACCGTTATTTAGCGGAATCCATCCGTATGCACCCTGTACAAGATAAACTGAAAGAAATGATGGAAGAAGCTGGCTTAGAGCGCTGTGAATATTTTAATATGTCACAAGGTATTGTTGCCGTTCATCGTGGTTATAAGTTCTAAATTAACGCTCTATTTTCTTTATAAAGTAACCAATTGATAATGACGATAAAACCTCTCGTGATGAGTGCCTTAGAAGCGGCACTCAACAAATACCTTAGTTTAGATGAAGATGTTAGTTTATTCCTAAAGCCGTTAGCGGGAAAAGTAATCGCAGTCACCATTACGCCTTTTAATGAAACCATCTACCTTTGTCCTAGTGATAATATTATCCAATTTATTGATACCTATGAACCCCCTGCTGATACAACATTAACAGGGTCTTTATCTGCTTTAGGGCTGATGGGTTTAAGTAGCACACCCGCACGCTCTTTTTTTTCTGGTGATGTCGCTATTACCGGTGATTTAGCGGTTGGGCAACAGTTTCAGCAACTGTTTGATAAGTTAGATATTGATCTTGAAGAGCAACTTTCACAAGTCACCGGTGATGTTGTCGCCCATAAAGTAGGTAACTTTTTTCGATCTGCTCATGCTTGGCACCAAGAAAGTATCGATAGCATAAAATTAAATGTTGCTGAATTTTTACAAGATGAAACAAAGGATTTACCACCAGAACCTGAGATTAATATTTTCACTCAACAAGTCGACCAATTAAAGGAAGATATTGAACGCACGGAAGCAAAAATACAACGTTTAGACGCTGCATTGAAATCAGTACACTCATCAGACTAAGGAATTTATGTGAAGCACCCTAAACTCATTTTAAGACTTTTACACATCAATTGGGTATTTGTAACGCACGGCTTAGATGACCTTATTTTAAAAACACATTTATTCCGACCTTTACGCTACCTTGGTTTTTTATCGCCTAATTTTTGGCGCCAAAATAAACTTGAACCGCGGGGTGTTAGAATTCGTCGTACCTTAGAAGATTTAGGGCCTATTTATATTAAATTTGGGCAAGCACTGTCAACACGTAAAGACATATTGCCTGATGATATAGCCGATGAATTAGTCAAATTACAAGATAAAGTACCGCCTTTTTCCAACGAACAAGCCCGTGCTGTTATTGAAAAAGAACTGGGCATGACGGTAGAAAAAGCCTTTGCTGAATTTTCTAGTAGCCCACTCGCCTCTGCTTCTATTGCACAAGTTCACGCGGCAACTCTCCATAGCGGTGAAGATGTTATTGTTAAAGTGTTGCGCCCTGATGTGGAAAAATGGATTCATGCTGATATTGGGCTTTTATATGAGCTGGCTAATTTGGCTGAAACTTTTTGGAGTGATGCAAAACGTCTGCACCCCCAAGAAATTGTTGCTGAATTCGAAAAAACTTTATTAAATGAACTAGATTTAGTCATGGAAGCGGGAAATTGCAGCAAATTACGCGGTAATTTTAAAGACTCTAAAGCCTTATATGTCCCTGAAATTTATTGGGAATTTACGCGCAAAAAAGTATTAGTCATGGAGCGTATCTATGGTATTCCTGTTGGTGAAATTGAAACTTTACGGGAAAATAATGCTGATTTTAAAACACTCGCAGAACGTGGAGTAGAAATTTTCTTTACCCAAGTGTTTAGAGATAATTTTTTCCATGCAGACATGCACCCTGGGAATGTATTTGTTGAGCTTCCTGATAAATATATTGCGGTCGACTTTGGTATTATGGGATCACTCACTAATTCTGATCAACGTTATTTAGCAGAAAATTTATTAGGCTTTTTTAACCGTGATTACCATCGAGTTGCTAAAGCACATATCGATTCTGGTTGGGTTCCTGCTAATACCAGTATTGAAGAATTTGAGTCTGCTATCCGTAGTGTTTGTGAACCTATCTTTGATAAACCACTAAAGGATATTTCCTTTGGACTGTTATTATTACGCCTATTCCAGACAGCCCGACGCTTTAATATGGAAGTTCAACCACAGCTGGTTTTATTACAAAAAACATTATTAAATATCGAAGGCCTAGGCCGTCAACTTTATCCCGAATTAGATTTATGGTCTACCGCCAAACCTTTTTTAGAAGATTGGTTTAAAGAGCGTTTAAGCCCTAAAAGCAAAATCAAACAAGCGATAAAAAAATTCCCAGAAATCACCGAGAAATTCCCAGAAGTCCCTAACTTAATTTTTCAAGCATTGGATTCTGCCGCACACTCAAGCTTACGAGCAGAGCAACAACATAAACAAATGCAATTACTACAAAAGCAAATACAGCATAATCATAAAAGAACAATGGTTACTTTATTTTTAAGTGCTTTAGCTATTAGCTCAGCAATTCTTTGGTCATAAAATGCTAATTAATTTCGTTCCCAAAACCGAAATTTCCGCAAAAGAAAACCTCCAATGGTTATTTATCCTTAGAAACTTAATGATTGGAGGCGAATCTCTTTTCTTATTAATTTCTATTGATGTCTTAAATATACAGCTCCATGAAAGTGCTTTATGGCTAACTATTTTAGCCATTGCTTCATTTAATTTATATACCTGGATGCGCTTAAAAACCGACATCCCAGTCACTGAAATGGAGATTTTCTCTCAATTAGTGGTTGATGTTTTAGCTATTGCTGCACTGCTTTATTTAACCGGCGGAGCAACCAACCCCTTTACATGGATATTTTTACTGCCCGTTATTCTGACCGCTATTATTTTGCCGCATGCCTATACCTGGTATATGGTTATTTTAACAACCACTTTATACACGGCATTAATCCCTTACCACGCAACATTAATTGAGATAGAACCGCATTTAATGCTCTCTGAAAGTGCTGATTTTATGCACTCTATGCAACACAATGTACAAGATACGGAATTCTTAAATTTTCATATTTTTGGTATGTGGTTTGGTTTTGTTTGTAGTGCCGGCCTAGTTGCTTTCTTTTCAGTGGAATTATCCAAGACTATTAAAGCAGGCGAGCGCACAATTGCTGATGCTCGTGAAAAATCCATACAAGATAGCAGCCTTATTTCCTTAGCCTCTCTCGCTGCAAGTGCAGCACATGATATGGGCACACCTTTAGGCACCATGGCTATTATTGTGCATGAATTAAAGGATGAAAAAAGGCCGATCTCAACAAAAGAGATGCAGGAAAAAATGCAAATCATGCAAGATCAAATTCGTCGCTGTAAACAAGCCTTATCCGTGATGTCATCTTCGGCCGGTGAAATACGTGCTGACTCAGGTCACCTAACTGTTTTTACTAGTTACTTAGACGATGTTATTAATCAATGGCGTAACCAGCAACCGGGAATGAAAATAAATTTTATTATCAACCCTTTAGCACCTTTAAATTCCTTAATTCTTGCTGAAAAAACATTAACCCATGCACTGATTAATATTTTAAATAACGCCGCACAAGTCACGCTGCAAAAAAAAGGTTTCGATTTTAGCGTAACCCCCTGCTCTATTGAGAATTTTATTGGTATACAAATCCGTGATTATGGTCCGGGAATCCCTAAGAAATTACTCCAAAAACTAGGCAATGAACCGATTAAAAGTGATGCGGGCTTAGGTGTCGGGCTATTCTTAAGTTGCTCCACCATTCGCCGTATGGGTGGCTCAGTTGAAGTAACGAATGCTCCAACGGGTGGCGCTTGTATTAATATTATTCTTCCTGTCGATTCACAACCGAGTGACGTTCCTCATGCCTAATCAAACCCCTGCTTTATTACTTGTTGATGATGATCAAACTTATTGTTCTGTTTTAAAATCCGCGTTAGATAAGCGAGGCTTTAATGTAACGGTTGCTTATGATGTTAAATCTGGCCTAGATTTTGCCGAGAAAATCGAGCCTGAATATGCCGTGATTGATTTACGCATAGGGCATGAATCAGGTTTAGAGCTAGTGCAAAAACTTATTTCATTAGATAGTAATACACAAATCATCATGCTAACTGGCTTTGCGAGTATTGCAACGGCTGTCGAAGCAATTAAATTAGGCGCTATTCATTACCTAACTAAACCCGCTGATCCTGATGAAATTTTAGCCGCTTTGTATAAAAACAAAGGGGATACTTCGGTCACCATCAATGAAAACCCGCTATCAATAAAACGCTTGGAGTGGGAACATTTACAAAAAGTATTGATGGAACATGATGGTAATATTTCCGCTGCGGCTCGCGCTTTAAATATGCACCGCCGTACATTACAAAGAAAATTAGATAAACATCCAGTCAAGGTTTAAACCATGCCTAACACAAATAAAGAACACCCTTTTGCAGAAATAATCCGTATTTTAGGTAAAGGTAAAAGAGGCTCCCGGCCACTGACTCAAGAAGAAGCTTATCTAGCAATGCACATGATTCTTGACGGTAAAGTTGAAGATTTACAGTTAGGTGCCTTTTTAATGCTTATGCGTGTGAAAGAGGAAACAGCTGAAGAGTTAGCAGGCTTTGTACAGGCGGTTCGTGACTCATTACCAACCACTAATACTACTGTTGATTTAGATTGGTCTAGCTATGCAGGAAAGCGCCGGCACCTCCCTTGGTTTATTCTTAGTAGCTTATTATTAGCTGAAAATAACATCAAAGTACTCATGCATGGTTCCGCTTCGCATAGCGAAGGCCGCTTATTTGTAGAAGATATGCTGCCTTTATTTTCATTGCCCACGACACACAGCTTTAACGAAGCAGAACAGCAGTTAAAAGCACAAAACTTTGCTTATTTATCGTTATCTGAAATTTGTCCTGCAATGAATAAAATGATTCATTTACGCAATTTAATGGGGCTACGTTCACCTGTTCATACACTGGTTCGTTTAATTAACCCTTTTAATGCGCAGCATAGTATTCAAGGTATTTTCCATCCTGGCTATCAGTCAGTACATCAAGAAGCGTCCTTACTACTCAACCAACCACACATGGCGGTATTAAAAGGTGAAGGCGGAGAAATAGAGCGTAACCCTGATGTAGATTGCTTAGTTCAGAGTGTGCATAACGCTGAACTATCAGATGAAATTTGGCCTGCTTTATTTCCTAGAAGACATATTAAACCAGATAATTTAGACCCACAGCATTTACTGCAATTATGGCGTGGTGAACTAGATAATGAATATGCAACTGCCAGTGTGATAGGCACAGCCGCCATTGCCTTGAAACTCTTAGGGAAAGCTGATAAACAAAGCGATGCCTACGACCTAGCAACAAAATATTGGCAAAATCGTAACATAAGTGCCTATTAAAATGAGTTCTTCTTGGCGCACTGTTCTTTTAGTTAGCTTATTATTTTTAACCGCTTGCACCGCCTCACAACCTAAAAACACAGACAATATTTGCGCAATTTTTAGAGAGAAAGATGATTGGTATGAGGACACTAAAAACACCCAAGAAAAGTGGGGCGTTCCGATCCAAATACAGATGGCAATTATGCATCAAGAATCTCGATTTGTCGCTGATGCCCAACCTCCCCGTCCTTATCTATTAGGTTTTATTCCGTGGCTTAGGCGAAGTTCTGCTTATGGCTACCCACAAGCTCAAGACGGTACTTGGGACTGGTATATCAAGGATACTGGTGTTTGGGGAGCAGACAGAGATGAATTTGATGATGCCAGTGATTTTATTGGCTGGTACTGTACTGTTAGCTCAAAAAAACTAGGTATCTCTAAATGGGATACTACTAGCCAATACCTTGCTTATCACGAAGGCCACGGCGGTTTTAAAAAGAAATCTTACTTAAAAAAACCGTGGCTGCTGAAAATAGCTAAAAAAGTAAATCGTCGTGCTAGCATCTTTGGCAAACAACTCGCTGGCTGCAAAGAAGAACTCGAAGATGATGGTTGGTTTTGGTAAAGCTTACAAAGAGACATAATAATAGTTGTTCTACCAATCCTAATATATAAACACTTAAACCCCAGAACATAATTATTTTCATATTGGTTCTAGGCTTTTCGTAGGATGGATAGAGCGTCTTTTGCAAAACCCATCACTTTATACGTGGGATTGATGGGTTTCATTACGCACCAAAAACCGGTGCTGCATTCTACCCATCCTACCTAAAAGTGTATTATCGCAGGGTCTTATAACAGCTTATATTTATTGAGATGACTGATTGCTGTAACTAAAACAAATATATCTCCCATCATTGTCACACTGCGTAATCCCCTAGTAGAGCTAGGGGACTTCTTAGAAATTAACTATTAAATTTAATTTCTATTCGACGATTTTCTTGGCGTCCAGAACCCGTAGCATTAGAAACAGTTGGCTGACTTTGGCCATATCCAATCGAAGAAATACGCTTTTCAGAGATACCTTTACTAACCAAAACATCACGAATAAAATCAGCACGTTTTTGCGATAATGTCATATTAAATTTTGCACTACCTGAATTATCAGTATGTCCTGAAATTACAATGGTTTTAGCTGGATATTTTTTCATATATTCTGCTAACAAATCAATTCCAGCAACAGCACCAGGTACTAAATCAGCTGTTTCAGTAATGAATTCAATTTTACCAAATGCCAATAAAATTTCCCGCTCCGCATCACTTGCTTCCATAGAAACGACACGTTGTTGCATAATAGCTAACTCGCTCTGTGCACTGGATTTTTTAGCTTCAACGGAAGAGGTGATAAGTTGCTCTTTTTGCTCTATTAAGGCTTGAGTATTTTGATGCGCTTGTTGTGCATCTGCTTTAGTAACAGCAGTTTCAATTTGCGTATTGGCAATATAAGCTAAAGAGGCCATATCGTTTTCATTTTCTGCAACCCCTGCACTCATCAGTGTTTTATTTGCTGCATGTAATTCAGGTGTCGCATATTTTAGAATATTTTCGTTACTAGCGGCCTGGCCATAAGCTTTTTCAGCATCTAGTAATGATTGTGATTTTTGTAGGTCAGCACAGCCAGAAGCTAAAGTTGCCAAGATTGCGGGAATAAGCAGTTTTTTTACTGTTAATGTTTTCATAGATTCAGTCCAATGTAATAGGGTTAAGTCAAAACGGCTTATTTAAGCTGTGTTTTCAACGTTTCAAGGCTTTTTTTCATATCACTCTCAGAGTTACGAGCAATTCCCGCCTGCGCCGTTGCTTGAGCAAGATTGGCATCAGCGATTGTTTCATTCGCCAAACGTAAAGCTTTGGCATTATCACCCTCTTTCATTTCTGCTTTAGCTTGCTGTAATTTATTTGCAGCACGCTCTAATTGAACACCTGCATTACCGTTTAAATCAGCATTACGTGCTGACTGAAGCGCTGCTTCTGCATATGCAATTTCTGATTTAGGTGCAGCGATACCGCACGCAGTTAGGGCCGAAATAGTGATGCTTAGAGCAGTCACTTTAACCAGTGTCGCAGTACTTTTTTTTGTGATCATCTTCTCATTCTCCATTTAAAAATAAAAACTATTTGTAAAAATAGGGTAGCAGCATTAATTGTATCTGAATCCCATAGAGTTTGTCGTGTAATATTTAGTTTTTCACTTAAGTAACCGATAGTAGAGACCATCGTACACCTACACTAAAGTCCGGCATAAGCTTGTTTTGCGCCTCATTTAATTATTATTGAATAAAGAGATTTTCACGGCTCCACTTGGTATGTTTTCGTATAAGTTTTACCTGATTGACAAACATCACGGCTTACCGGGCTTTCACATGACGTATCCGTAAACTCGGCTTTTAACTCGCCTTTTTTCTTAGGCACAAAGTAGAAACGGAAGTTAGGATCTGAGCTAATGGCAATATCCGTTTTAGCCGTTAAAATTGCTTTGCCATCAAAAGTCACTTTTATTTGTTTAATAAAGTGTGATTTACGCTTAAATCGTGTCACCTGATCCATTTGCATACCCGTTAAGTTGGGATGGCTAATTAACAATTGCGCCATGGTCGGCTTTCCTTCTTGCACATTTGAATTTAAGCGAAACTTCATTTTCCCTAGCCTTAACATGGCAGCATCATAATCAGCACCAACGGGAGCAGAGCAACCTCCACTCGCTTTAACATAGTTTTTTACCATATATAAATCACCATTATTCATTTCTGCAATGGCTCTTATATAGCTATAACTATTAACTCGTACACGCATCGCAATATCCGCTTTGCCACTGTCCGGTGTAAATTCAAATTCACCGACAAAAGGCACTGGGTTATTATCAATTAATAGCAATAAGCGCTTAATATATTTATCTTTAGTTTGCTCGAATTTAGCAGTGACTTTAATGGGGACCAGAGCAGGATCTTCGGCACGTATAGGGGAGGTTAATTGAATAACATCACTGCCCTCTAAAATCGACTGATTAGGAAAATATTGAGCTTGTAAAATCTGTGTCCATCTCACTTCATTTTTTGCTGCAAAGGCTAAATTTGATAATGACAATAAAAATAACAAGGCAAAAATTGATGTTCTTTTCATAAGTAAACTCTTTATAAGTATTTAATGATTAAGCATGCCGTACGATACCGCAATATGCGCTAATTCTGCAACGCTATTAACCGCCAATTTTTTCTTTATTTGCGTACTGTAATTAGCAATGGTTTTATAAGCTAAACTTAGATCATCCGCGATTATTCGTATCGTTTTTCCTTTTGCAAGCAGTAAGAACACATCAAATTCTCGCGGTGAAAACGCCTTAATAATTTGTTGTTTGTCCGCACCGTCAGGGTAATATTCATTAAAGTCAGGCGTATTTTCTAAATATAGACTTCCTTCTGCGACCGCTTTAATCGCAGCTGCTAAATCGGAAGCGGCACTATTTTTACTGATAAACCCTTTTGCGCCTGCCGCAATTGCTCTATCAACAAAAACAGGTTCATCATTGACACTAAACACTAAAATTTTAGCCTTCGTATCTTGCGCAACAATTCGTTTAATTGCCTCTAATCCCCCTATCCCTGGCATGGATAAATCCATCACTAGCACATCGGGCTTGTTTTCTTGATAAGCGCTGATCGCTTGTTCGCCTCTTTCCGCCTCAGCAATAATTTCGATGCTGTCATCAACAGAAAGCAACATTTTAAAGCCTGCCCGTACCACCGCATGGTCATCCACTAAAATTACTTTTATCGTCATTGTCTATGCCTTTGGAATCAGTATTGTGACTAACACGCCCTGTTCTTCTTTGGACTCTAAATTCACGGTTCCCCCTAAACTACTAACCCGCTCTTTCATCCCTCGTAAGCCAAATCCCGGTTTTACTTGCTGAAAATCACAGCCTTTGCCATTATCCTTGATGCTTAACAATAGTTGCTGAGACTGCATTTTAAGAATAACGTCCACCCTGTCAGCATACGCATGGCGCACAACATTCGTTAAACACTCCTGAATAACTCTAAAGACTTGAATGGATGTTGCAGCAGGAAGATTTTTAATTGACTCATCACATTGCATATTAATTGTTAAGTCAGGGTTTCTTAGCTCCCAATGCATTAACATATCATCCAGCGTTGCTTTTAATCCAAGTTCCGTTAATACCAAGGGGTGTAATTGATACATCATGCCACGCACAACCTTCATTAAGTGATCACAAATATCAACAATAGATTCAGTAATTTCTAAGGTATTAGACTTGGGGTGTCCAGCCGTCACCGCCATCACTTTAATCGCCGTTAATGATTGACCTAACTCATCATGTAACTCTTTTGATAAATGCTGGCGTTGCTCTTCTTGTACTTGTAAAGAATGCCGCGTTAATTCACTATTTTCTTGCTGTGCTAATTGTAAATTATCGGCCATTTGGTTAATCGCAGTCGCAATATGATTGTATTCATGGACTTTAAATTTAGGTAATTTATAGTCATATCGCCCTGCTTCTAAAAATTTCAGGCCATCAACAATTTTATTGATGGCAATAAAAGATTGCTGAAAGGCTAAGTTAACGGCAACAAAGGTTAGTAAGGTAAAAAGCAATAATGAACTAAAAAATATTAAGCTTTCTTGCCACGCTTCGGTTATTTCATCCAAAGGGTTCGCTTGTATCATTAAGGTAAGTTGGCTACCGTCAAAATTGATAACCGGATATTCTACTTTAGAATATGACCGCCCTACCCAGCTGATAAACCAATCGGGGGGCAAGTCTAAGTCAGACACTTTATGCGGTGTTTGCACCAACTGGGTAATATCGCCTGTCGGCTGTTTTAACTGAATATTTAAATGGCGTGTTGCTTTTAAAATAGCGAGTTGAGGCAGCCAATCTAGCGCTTGTGTTTTATTCTGGCTAAGGTTTAACTCAACCAATTGAACCGCTAAATTAATTGAAGATTCAACCTCTTCATTCACTGCATTTTTTGCCTGCCAAATCGTTAAAGAACCTCCTAATATTAAAATACAGAATGCAGATAATAAAATACGACAATTGATTTGGTAACGTAGGCTCATTTTGACAGGTCGCTTTTTAATTCCTCTATGCTTGTTGCTTCCATACCACGATTAACTCGCGCGTCATCCATTGCCTGCATAGTTTCATCATTAGGTATTTTTAACTCGAACGGGATACCTCTATTAATTTTCACCTGTTCAAAAAACATGGTGATCGCTTGAGTGGTGGTAATACCCAATTTTCCCAATATGCCTTCAACATCATTTTTTAGCTCTGGTCGTATACGGGCGTTAATAATGGCTGTTTTCATTTCAATTAACCTATGTATTACATTTGAAATACAAATTATAATCTATTAACAGAAAAAACAACATGGGGGAACGTAAAATACCCCATATATTAAGCTATCATCAAAAGAATAATCTTTGTCATGCTCACAATAACTAAGCCTTTCAATTTATCTTTTATTCATTACAATATAATTTTAGTAATTTATGTTTATGTTTTGTGTACATTTCAGTCATAAACAGCTAAATATTCACATAAACGACAAAATAATTTCAAACACTTATGAACAACATAAAACCAGTAAAAGTACTTTTTATTTGCATGGGAAATATCTGCCGCTCTCCCAGTGCAGAAGGCGTATTCAGGGATTTAATCAATACCAAATCTCTACAAAATTCATTTTCAATCGATTCCGCAGGGACGCATGCTTATCATATTGATGAAGCACCTGATTTGCGCTCGCAAAAAGCGGCGAAAGATCGAGGTATTGATTTAAGCATGCAACGTGCGCGTAAAGTGATTATGGGCGATTTCGAGGATTTTGATTATTTACTGGCAATGGATAATGAAAATCACTCTATTTTGATGCAAGCTTGCCCTGCTGAACATCAATATAAAGTACAGTTATTTTTAGACTATGCGCCTCACTTAAAAACCAATGAAGTGCCTGATCCTTATTATGGCGGAAAATATGGCTTTGAAACCGTTTTAGATTTAATCGAAGAAGCCTCTACTGGTTTTTTTAACTCACTAGAGTCCACAGGAAAAATTAAATGAAATCATTATTAAAAAGCTTTTTTATAATTAGCTTATTACTCACTTCTTTTAATAGCCATGCCGCTGAAGATAAACGAGTTAGTCATGTGGTTATTGCTTGGTTAAAAGAGCCGGGTAATTTAGAAATGCGCGATAAATTCATTCAAGCAAGTCGACAATTAGAAATTTTACCTGGTGTCTTATCTCGTCATGTCAGTGCAGTTATTTCTAGCAAACGCCCTAAAGTAGATGATACTTTTGATGTTGCTGTCACGGTTACTTTTAAAGATAAACAAGCATTAAAAAGTTACATGAAAAGTAAAAAACATAAAAAAATGCTGCATGATGAATTAAAGCCTTTGGTCAATCGTATTGTTGTTTATAACTTTGGTAATCAATAATGGCATTAGTTTCTAATACGATAAATTATGTTGATGGCGGTACCTTATTAGAAGGTTTTTTTGCTTATGATGATAGCTTTTCAGAACGGCGACCTGCTGTATTAATTTGCCATGCCTGGGGTGGCCGTGATGATTTTGTTAAGCAAAAAGCGGAGCAATTAGCCAAACTAGGCTATTTTTCTTTTGCTTTAGATATGTATGGTGAGGGCAAAACTGGCTCGACTAATGAAGAAAAAATGGCGCTAATGCAGCCCTTTATGGAAGACCGTGTTTTATTACAAAAACGCATCAATGCAGCGTTGTATGCCGTCACATTATTACCTTGGGTTGATGATAAGAAAATCGCGGCCATAGGTTTTTGCTTTGGTGGACTTTGTGCTTTAGATTTAGCACGCTCAGGTGCAAAAATTAAAGGGGCTGTTAGCTTTCATGGTTTATTAAACAAACCTGATTTTGTCTCAGATAAAGCCATATCAGCTAAAGTTTTAGCGCTGCATGGATATGATGACCCCATGAATCCACCTGCCTTATTAACTGAATTTGCAGATGAGATGACAAGTTTAAAAGTTGATTGGCAATTACACAACTATGGCAACACCCAGCATGCATTTACTAACCCCTTAGCAAACGATCCTGAATTAGGGTTAATTTACAATCCGATTGCTGAGCAACGCGCTTGGCAAAGTATGCAGAATTTTCTAACAGAAATATTTAGCTAAACAATAGAAACTACTCTTCTGAACCCTACTCATTTGCATTAAAAACAGCCAATGCTTTAACATCTAAAACATTGGCTACATTATTTCTCTATCAATAACACTAAACTGCTAAAATACCCCTTTTTTCTTCTTTCATTTAAAAAACCATGCGCACCTCTCAATTTCCTCTTAATACCGTCAAAGAAACACCGGCTGATGCAGAAATTGCTAGCCATAAACTAATGATCCGTGCCGGCTTAATTCGTAAGCTAGCATCAGGGCTTTATACTTGGTTACCTTTAGGTTTACGTGTACTGCGTAAAGTTGAAGCGATGACACGCAAAGAAATGGAAAAAGTAGGTGCGTTAGAAGTATTAATGCCTGCGCTACAACCTGCCGAACTATGGCAAGAAACAGGTCGCTGGGAAAAATACGGCCCTGAATTAGCGCGTTTAAATGATCGTCATGGCCGTGATTTCTGCTTAGGACCTACCCATGAAGAAATTATTACTGATTTAGCGCGTAACGAGCTAAGAAGTTATAAACAATTACCGGTTACTTACTACCAAATTCAATCAAAATTTCGTGATGAAATCCGTCCACGTTTCGGCATTATGCGCTCACGTGAATTTATTATGAAAGACGCTTATTCTTTTCATCTAAATATGGATTCATTACAAGAAACCTATGATGCAATGTACCAAGCCTACAGCAATATCTTTAATAGTTTAGGGCTTAACTTTCGTGCGGTTATGGCTGATTCTGGCTCGATTGGTGGTGCTGTTTCTCATGAGTTTCATGTCCTAGCTGATTCTGGCGAAGATGCCTTAGCCGTTTCAACGACAAGTGATTATGCTGCCAATGTAGAAAAAGCTGAAGCGTTAATGCCTGCCGAGGCACGCTCTGCTGCTCTACAAGAATTTAGCTTAATTGATACACCTAATTTACAGTCGATTGATGAGTTATCTCAGGCACTAAAAATAGAGGCTAATTCAATTGTTAAAACGCTGATTGTTCGTGGCGAAGAAGAGTCGTTGGTTGCTCTCTTATTAAGAGGCGACCACGAGTTAAATGAAATTAAAGCAGAAAAAATTGATGGTATTCTTGCACCACTTGAATTTGCCTCTGATGAAGAAATCTTATCAGCCTGTTCTTGTGAAAAAGGTTCAATTGGCCCTAAAGATTTAACCATTAGAATGATTGCTGATCGCAGCGTGACCAATCTGTCTGATTTTGTCTGTGGTGCAAACCAAAAAGGCAAACATTACACCGGCGCTAACTGGGAAAGAGATTTAAGCTTACCGACTGAAATTGCTGATTTACGTTCTGTGGTTGAAGGTGATATTAGCCCTGATGGTGAAGGCACTTTAAAAATTGTTCGTGGTATTGAAGTTGGCCATATTTTCCAATTAGGCACGCAATATAGCCAAGCAATGAAAGCAGCCGTTATTAATGAAGTCGGTAAAAGTGAAACCTTAATAATGGGTTGTTACGGTATTGGGATTTCACGTACTGTTGCGGCTGCCGTAGAGCAAAATCATGATGATAAAGGCATTATATGGCCCGCTAAATTAGCCCCTTTTGAAGTCGCTTTATGCCCAATGAATATGCATAAGTCTGAACGGCTACGTGTTGCTGCTAACAAGCTCTATGCTGATTTAAAAGCCGCTGGGATTGACGTTTTATTTGATGATAGAAAAGTACGTGCAGGTTTTATGTTCTCTGATATGGAATTAATCGGTATTCCACATCGTATTGTTTTAGGTGATCGTGGTTTAGATAGTAATACTGCAGAATATCGCGCACGAACGGATAGTGAAAACCAAGACATTGCTTTAGATGGTATTGTTGATTTTATCAAAGCACAATTAGCGAAGTAAAATCGCTGTTACTCATAAATAATTAAGGAAAACTCATGCCTAAAGCAAGTGATTTGAAACGTGGTGATATTGTTGAAATTAACGAGACACCTTATGCCGTAAAACTGGTTGAATCAAGAAGCCCCTCTTCACGTGGTGCTTCTACTTTATACAAAATTCGTTTTAATAACCTGAAAACAGGTCAAAAATTAGACGAGTCTTATAAAGGCGATGATTTTTTAAAGCCTGCTGATTGTATCCGCGTAAAGGTACAATATTCTTACCACGATGGTGATAATTTTGTTTTTATGAATACCGAAGATTACACTCAGTATTCACTAAATGATGATGACCTTGCTGGGCAAAAAGAATACCTCAGTGAAGGCCTAGAAGGTATCACTGCATTATTGATGGATGATAGTGTATTAGGAATTGAACTGCCTACTTCTGTAGATTTAGAAATTGTAGAAACCGCACCTGGTATTAAAGGCTCTTCTGCAACTGCTCGAACTAAATCGGCTATTTTACCAACGGGGTTAGATGTACAAGTACCAGAATATTTAGTGACTGGCGAAGTGATTAAAATTAATACCGGAACAGGTAAATACATGTCGCGTGCGTAATTAATATGATGCACCACCTTAGGAGCGAGAGTTCAATAATATCGAGTCAGATTGGTATCATTAAACTCTCTCTCCTTACCTGAGTGAAAATTAATCAATTTCACATATATTATTAAGCAAAAATCCCCTAAAATGCATTGCTCACTCAATATTTATTAGAGGTTTTCAATGGGTAAAATTCAGCTCATTACTCTCATTTTTTCAATACTTTTATTCATAGGTCTTTTTATGTTTTCAAACAATAATTCTGAAGTTGCTGAAGCTAATATAGCTGAAGGCGTTGAATTTTTAGCAACTAACTCTACAAAAGAAGGGGTTATTACTTTAGATAGCGGCATGCAATACAAAATTTTAACCGCTGCTGAAGGCGCAAAGCCAAGTAAAACATCTAATGTAACTGTACATTACAAAGGCACTACGTTAGATGGCAATGAATTTGATAGTTCATATAGCCGTAATGCTCCTGCTACTTTCCCACTTAATCGTGTTATCGCAGGTTGGACTGAAGGCGTTCAATTAATGTCTGAAGGCGCTAAATATCGTTTTTTCATTCCTTCTGATTTAGCTTATGGCGCACAAGGCGCTGGTGGCGATATTGGTCCACATGCTACTTTAATTTTTGATGTTGAGTTATTAAGCATCAAATAATATTTATGTAGGGCTAGAGAGTCACTGCCATTAAGTTAAGGGATTTGTTCTGGTACGCTGGCTTTCAGCCTGCTATTTTTAGCTAGAAAGCAGGCTTGAAGCCAGCGTACCATCATTTATTATTCTTAATTTAATTGGCCGTGCTAATAGAGCGTAGTGAATTTCATCACATAAAAAACGCTCTACTAACCGCTCAGCTTTCATCACTTCTTTAAACATCAAATTTCCAGCGAATCCCTTATGACAGACTTTCAATTTTTTGCCACCTCCCCTAAAGCAATGGAAGACATTCTTGCCAAAGAATTGAAAGATTTAGGGGCTAAAAATGTAAAAACTGCATTAGCTGGTGTTGCTTTTGAAGGCACGATTGAATCGGCTTATAAAGTTTGTTTATGGTCGCGTATCGCCAATCGCGTACTATTAACGTTGGCTAACTTTACAGTTGAGAGCCAAGAAGATTTATATGACGGCGTTAATAAAGTTAACTGGTTTGAGCACATGAAACCTGATGATAGCTTTGCTGTCTCATTTAATGCGAAAGGCTCTGAAGTCATCAACAATACGCACTTTGGCGCACTTAAAGTAAAAGATGCGGTTGTTGACCAAATGCGTAAGAAGTTTAATAAACGCCCTGATGTGAACCTTACTAATCCGAATGTTCGTCTCAATGTTTATTTAAACCGTGATCAAGCAACCTTGAGCTTAGATATCTCTGGCGAAAGTTTACATCGCCGTGGCTACAGAGATATTACCCTCCCTGCTCCGATTAAGGAAAATTTAGCAGCAGCGATTCTTTATCGTAGTGGCTGGCCTGAATTATCAAAAAAAGGCGCCAGTTTAATTGACCCCATGTGTGGTTCTGCGACGGTATTATTAGAAGCAGCAATGATAGCCGCTGATTATGCGCCTGGTTTATTACATCAAACTTTCGGCTTTTTAAAGTGGAAAAAGCATGATGATGCTGTTTGGCAGGAATTACTGTCTGATGCTGAGCAACGCAAAGAAATCGGATTGCAAAACATGCCGACGATTGTGGGCTTTGATGCAAGCCGCCGCGCAGTCAATGCAGCTCTGTTACATATTGAAAATGCAAAGTTACAAGATTATATTCATGTTGAACGTAGGGATATTACTGATGCCGCCCCCGCTACAAGCTGGGAGCCTGGTATTGTGGTTTGTAACCCGCCGTATGGTGAGCGTTTAGGTAGCCAAGAAGAAGCGTCAGAACTTTATCGTCAGTTTGGTGATGTCTTGAAAAATCAGTTTGTGCATTGGCAAGCGGCAATGATTATTTCTGACCCTGAACTAGGGTTTCGCATTGGAATTCGCTCAGAAAAACCAATTACTTTTTTTAATGGCGCAATAGAGTGTAAATTATTGCGCTTTGCTATCGAAGAAAAAAACTTCTTTATTCCTAAAGCAAAAACTCAGAAAGATCGTTTGGAACAAGTGGTTAACAAACAAACGGAAGAAGATCCGCAATCAGAAATGTTTGCTAATCGACTCAAGAAAAATATAAAGAAAACGGCTAAATGGCTTAAACGCGAAAATATCGATTGTTATCGTATTTATGATGCGGATTTGCCAGAATATGCGGTTGCGGTTGATGTTTATAAGGGACGTGAGACTTGGATTAATGTTCAAGAATATCAAGCGCCCCGCTCTATTTCAGTCGAAAAGGCCAATGCGCGTTTATGTGCCGCTCTTGATGAAATTGCAGACGTTTTTCAGCTAGATCCAGAAAATATTTTCTTAAAAGTACGTAGTAAGCAAAAAGGTAGCGATCAATATGAAAAGCTATCTAACACTGAATCCTTTGAGGTTATTCAGGAGCAAGGCGCAAAATTGTATGTTAATTTCAAGGATTATTTAGATACGGGCTTGTTTTTAGATCATCGCCCAATGCGTTTAAAAATACAGCAGATGGCTAAAGGTAAGCATTTCTTAAACTTATTTGCTTATACAGGCAGCGTTTCTGTTCATGCTGCAATCGGTGGTGCCGCATCAACAACCAGTATTGATATGTCTAAAACTTATTTAGACTGGGCGCAGCAAAATATGGGCTTAAACGATCAGCAAAGTGATAATTATTTCATCCATGCCGATTGTATGAAATGGTTGGATGAAGCCGTTAATCAGCCTAGCTTAGAAAAAACCTATGATTTGATTTTTCTTGATCCCCCTACTTTTTCCAACTCTAAACGGATGGAGGAAAACTTAAGTATTCAAGAAGATCATGCGGATTTAATTTTAAACGCGGTTGAATTATTAAGTGACGATGGCATTTTATATTTCTCAACTAACTTTCGCCGCTTTAAATTAGATATGGATATTTTATCGGATTTAAGTGTCAAGGATATCAGTGCTAAGACAATTCCTGATGATTTTTCTAGGAATCCACGCATTCATTATTGCTGGGAAATCACACGCAAGAACTTGTACTCAGTTGCTAAATAATACCAATTCAATAAATAATGTAAGTAATGACTGACAGCAAGTTTTTTCACTTTTTCGTAGGATAATTGGAACGTAGCACCTGTTTATAGGTGCGCAGTGAAATCCATTATCAACTCTATATAATGATGGGTTTCGCAAAAAGACGCTCTACCCATCCTACGGGGAATCTGGCGCAAGTATTAAAGGAGCTAACTCTGCTTTAAAAATACCCACTTAAGTTTAAGCTATCGCGTTTGTCGCTATTTTACTTTCAACTAAATTCATTTTTTTCCAAGCATTTAACTCGCCTTCTAATAAAGATGATTTTTCTCTTAATACTTTATTTTCTTTTCCATTAGCTAAGCGCTGCTGCTTTTCCTCATCAAATCTTTTGCACATCATGTCCAAACTTATTTGCTGTTTTGCAACCTGCAAATCAAGGCTTTTGTTTTTAGACTCTACTTCTCGTTGAATTTCCTTTGTCTGTTCGTTGAGTGTTTTAAATGCCTCAGACTGATCTGTAATATTAATCTTCAATTCTTCGATTTTAGATGCATTCTCCTGTTTCAGGTCCGATACCTCTATTTCTCGCGTTGATTTTAGATAATTAAGCTGTTCCTTTGTTTCATCATTTACCTTTTTTAAAACATCATTTTCATTCTTTAAAACTGCTAACTCAACAATCGTTTTATTTAAAGAATCGGTATTTTCTTTTAACTCTTCATTCGATGCATTTAAAGCATTTTTCAATGCCTCAATTTCTTTCTCGTAATTTATTTCTGTTTCTTCTAGCCTTTTTGACTGTTCCTCACTAAATAATTCTGCATCTTTAATACGTTCAGAAGATAACTTTACCGCTTCTTGCAAAACCTCTCTTTGATCTTCCAGCTCTTTATTGGCGATTTCTTGTGATTCTGTCCATATTTTTATGGCAAGTAATTTTGTAGATCTGTAAAGGGAGTCAGGAAGATCAGTAGATAAACTAATTCCTACCTCTTGATAAGCCAGCTTATTGCCCTGATTAAAGGTACCCATGTACTTAGTAATCGTTGTTAAAGAGCCACGGCCTAATTCTTTTAATAAACTAAGAGAGGAAATAGGTTCACCTGAATCAAGAAGGTTTTGTGCTGCTTGGTGAACTTCCTCTTCAGATAAACGTGGGGCTTTGTTAGTTGGGCTGGTATCAAGCATGTGATGAAATCCGTTAAAATCAATTGACCCCCTAGTATCCCCGTATAAGCTCAAATATCAAGTGTAATATCATAATTATGGTATTTATGTAATATCGTTATTATGATAAATACCATAATAAGTTAAATAATTACCATATTAATCCCTAAAAACTGTAAAAAATAAATTTTTAACTGTAATTTATTGAGTAAATAATCAATTAAATAAATATCAAAATCACGTACTCTATACTGTGTGATAAGCAAGGGTTATCGCGCAGTAATATGGTAAAATCAATTTATGAATTATCTAGAAGAAAAAAACAGACTCCCAATTATTTCAAGCCTACCTGAAAGGGCTGAAAAATATAACGAAGCTGCTCAGGGCGCTTTTTCAGACAATACCGATCGCGCACGAAAATCCGACTGGAAAGTTTTTGAATCTTGGTGTCTTGATAACAACCAAGTCTCACTACCTTCCTCAACTGATACCTTAGTCAACTTTATAGAAACTCAATCTGAGACAAAAAAAACTTCCACGGTAAAACGTTATTTGACGACTATTGCGACTGCACATAAAGCTGCAGGGATTAAAAACCCTGTTCAAGATGAGTTTGTGAGATTAGCTGTTAGGCGAATGGCGCGTAAAAATGGCACTCGGCAAAAGCAGGCTAAGGGATTTAATTGGCCACAAATTAATTTAGCACTGCAAACACTGGATAACTCGCCTCGTTCTTTGTTGGATAAAGCACTCATCTGCATATCCTATGACACCTTATGTAGGCGCTCTGAAACAGTGGCTATCCAATTTGAGGATATTAATTTTTCAGAAGATGGCTCTGCAACCGTACATATTACAAAGAGTAAAACCGACCAAACAAGTGAAGGATCAATTAAATACTTATCTAATGCATCAGTTGATTACTTAAAGCAATGGCTAGAACTTTCTCAGATTAAAAAAGGATTTGTTTTTAGAGGGATAAATCGCTGGGGGCACGTATCACTTAAAGCATTATCGACTGAAGGTGTTTCGCGTAGCTTTAAACGTATTGCGCAGCATGTAGGGATTGATATTGACAATATCAGTGGTCATTCTACTCGGGTTGGGGCTTGTCAAGATTTAGTCGCCGCCGGTATTGATATGCCAGCGATTATGCAAGCAGGAAGCTGGAAAACTCCAGAGCGCGTTGCTAGATACTCAGAGCATCTACAAGTAAAACAAGGTGGCATGGCTCAACTAGCCGCTATCCAGCGACGTCGCTAGGTAGGCTGTTTTCCAATAATATAAAGACGGCTAGTAAGCATAAAGCAGTAATACCAGACTCAATAGGTTTATGCTTAAATCTTGATGCATAATTAACACACCCTATACTTAGGAACGAGACTTCAATAATTCACTCGTTCCTTACAGGGGGAAACCTAATCTACTTTATAGAATATATCGCTAAATATAAGATTTAATTTCATAATTTAATGTTTTTATATAAAATAAGCTCAAGAAATCAACTTGCATGCCGATGACAGTACTAGGTTTTATTATTCTTTGGAGATAGTTGTGCTAAATATCAGATTTATACAAAAACTATTATTATTTTTCATCTTAACGAGCACCCTAGCCTCCTGTAGTAATCAAAAAGTGACTAAGGTAAAAGTTCCCCCTATTAAAATCTTATCTGCGATGGGCTATGGAACAGCAGATATATATAAAAACTACTCCCCTGAGCAACGACGTTTAATGAGTATGCGTGCCTCAAAAATGGATGCTTTGAGAAACTTGGCTGAGCAAATTTATGGTGTGCGAATTCATGGACACACGACAGTATCGGACATGGTTGTTAGAAACGACAGTTACCGCTCTTATATAGATGCTTTTCTTAAAGGGGCTCGCGTTAAAAGCATTACCGCTTTAAATAATAATACCTATGAATCCGTTGTTGAAATTACTTTAACACCCAAATTCTTTACTTGTTTTTCTGGTGAGGCAAGTATGTATAGCCAATGTTTTACTAAAAAACAAAGGTACACAGAAAAAGATAACTCTGATTTAAAGTTAGCTGGTACAAGCAATAATTATGCGTGTAACTCAGCTAATTGTTATCAGTACCCAAATATTTCTGGCTTTGATAATAAAACCAATTAAAACGAATTTATAACAATGAAAAAAATACACTGCGTTCTTTTATTACTATTGTTTTCTTTTTTAACCGCTTGCCAAGGCAATAAGCCAGAGCAGCTGGTTACTTGGGGTTATACAACAGGCGATCCAATATTAGATGCAGGTTATGAAGGTAACTTTTACCCTCAAGTTGTCCATGAAGGCGAAGGCGCAATCAGCCAATAAAATAATTTATGCATTTTAAACCCTATTTTTTAATTTTATATTGCCTGCTTACTGCCTGCACCAACACAAGCACAGTAAAAACAGTCGTTAGCGATAAAACCATTACCGTTGAAGGCCAGGCCGTCATCAAAAATGGAGCTAACTTATTAGCACGTAAACAGGCAATACGTGATGCAATACGTGAAGCTTCTTTAACAAATAACAGTCAACTGACTAGCCATACCCTTGTCGATAACAATACCATTGCGTTAGATTCTTTTTCATTACGTACAACAGCGTTAGTTAAACAAACAAAAGTCATTGATGAGTGGGTAGAAAAAGATATTTATTATGTACGAGCACTTATTCAATTAACTAATAACCCAAGTTGCGCACCTATTTATCGTAAAAAAATAGTAGCTACCGCCTTCCCTTTTAGTCACCCTAGCCATACCAGCCTTTCTGAAAGCAATGACTTAAGCCCTGGTATTCCACGTGAAATCAGCAATTTACTGGCTCAATCAGGTGACTACTTAGCAAGAAATAAAACCCACACAGTATTATTTCAACAAGCGACTTTAGCACCAGAATCACAAGAAAATCATCCTTATCAAGTGTCTGAAATCATTAATTTAGCCAGAAATAATCAAGCACAATTTGTTTTATCAGGCGTGATTAGAGACTTAGATTCGGCTGACCGCCATTACACAAGAGGCGCTGGTTTTTTTGCATGGTTAGGCTCCTTTTCCAGTTATTACAATAATTCACGCGCTATAACGATTGATATTTATGTACACGATGGTTATACAGGCGCACTACTTTTTCAGCATCGCTATAAAGATACGGTTGATAGCAATTTTTCAAGCATCTGGATTCCAGATAATGTGATGGTTGGTAGTGTTGATTTCAAAAACTCAGCCACAGGCAACGCGATTACCAAAATCATTAATAAAGCAGCGCCAGAAATACAATCTGCATTAAGTTGCTTGCCTTTTTATACACGCATATTAAAAATAGAAGGAAATAATATTTTTATCGATGCGGGTGCTCAAGAAAGGATTAACCAAGGTGATCAATTAGTTGTTTACCGCAGTTCCGGTGCAATTCACGCCTTAGATAGTAACAAAGAAATTGTTGGTCTTTATAAAAAGGCGGCGGGAGTGATGACAATTACTGAAGTAAACCCATTATTCTCAGTCGGTGAATTAGAGGCTCCTCCTTATATGCTAGGCGTTGAAGTGGGTGACTGGGTAAAATCTTGGTAGTTTATACGGTTTCTTCCGTCTGTTTAAAAACGTACTCAGTTTTTAAACAGTGGTCTAACCACTTTTCTAAAAAGTAATTTAAACGCCATTTGTAATCCATCACTTCTTTAGTTTGACCTAAATCTTTAATCGCACTAGCCACTTCTATTCGCTTGTAATCACGTAAAACTTCAGCAGTGCGAACATCAAAATACAAACGGATTTTAACAGCCGGTTCTAAAATCATACCGAACTCACCATTAAAAAAGTGACTCAGCTCAATTGTTTTTGTATAAGGGGACTGCTCTAAAACCTTAACATGCAACATAGGCTTTTCTTTTGAAAATCCTTGTGCAGCATCATCTATCACTTTGATATCTGGAATTAAATACAATATTTTTGTATAATTTTGCTCACAAACAGTTTGCAAACAAAATGATTTATTTAAAGGGGTAACTTTTGCCATAGATGATAAAATAAGGGTTTAAACCTTAAGATTCCTTAATGCCTTTAATTTCAGCAGCGATTTCAAATTCATTGGGTTTGATTTCCTTACTACGAATAACTTCGACATAAGCAACCATTGGAGGGGTTAAGCTTTTTTCTGGCGTTACCTTAACTTCTAGGGCAATACCTGCATCAATAAATTGAGCGGCTGTAAATAAAATACCCGAGCCACTGATGTTAATTGATTTCCCTGCAAAAGCTTGATTTGAATCTGGGAATTTGTAACTAACGTCACAAGCTGTATTCATACGAATAAAATCACGCGATTCACCGCTATCCAACATTTTTTTCTCCTCAATAATCAACTAATTTTACAAGCGTTCTGCTTACTTCGTTTCTTAAGCCATAAGAATAACGTAAAATATAATTTTAAGACAATTAATTTCTTTATCAACATGACGCAATCGACGATATTAACAGGAATAACCACCACAGGCACACCCCATTTAGGTAATTATGTTGGAGCAATTCGCCCAGCGATAGAAGCCAGTAAACAGAACAATGTCAGTCCTTTTTATTTTTTAGCTGATTATCATGCACTCATAAAATGCAATGATCCTGAAAAAGTTCATCAATCTAGCTTGGAAATTGCAGCCACTTGGTTAGCCCTTGGTTTAGATACCGATAATGCGACTTTTTATCGCCAATCAGATGTCCCTGAAATCATGGAACTCAGTTGGATGCTAACTTGCGTAACAGCAAAAGGATTAATGAATCGCTCACACGCTTACAAAGCGATGGTTGCAGAGAATGAGGAAGCAGCCAACAACGATGCTGACAAAGGCATCAGCATGGGCTTATTTAGCTACCCTATTCTAATGGCGGCTGATATGTTGATCTTTAATGCCAATAAAGTTCCCGTTGGTAAAGATCAAATTCAACACATAGAAATGGCGCGTGATATTGCATCACGCTTTAATCATATCTACGGTGAGCACTTTACCCTACCAGAAGCCATTATTGATGATAAAGCTTCAATTTTATCTGGCTTAGACGGCCGTAAAATGAGTAAAAGCTATAACAATACCATTCCTTTATTTGTACCTGAAAAGAAATTAAAAAAACTGATTAATAAAATCAAGACGAATTCTTTAGAGCCTGGTGAACCAAAGGATACCGAAACGTGTACTTTATTTAGCACTTATAAAGCCTTTGCGTCTGAAAAAGAAGTGGCTGAAATTCGTAAGCAATATGCGGCTGGTATCGCTTGGGGAGAAATGAAAAAAGTTTTATTTGAAAAAATAAATGCTGAAATAACTCCCGCTAGAGAGCGCTATGAAAACTTATTAAATGAGCCTGAATTTATTGAGCAAAAATTACAAGAAGGCGCAGTAAAAGCACGTGCGATTACACAGCCTTTCTTAGTTGAGTTGCGTAAGGCCATTGGGATTCATCGGTTTAGCTAATTAACAATTCTGGTAGGATGGGCAAAGCGATAGCGTGCCCATCTACAGCACCGTTGACTTAATGGCTGCGACCCTACACGCTGGAATTATCGAGTTTTTCGACCGCGCTCTCACTTTTTGTTAAAAACATAAAACCTATTGCCATATAAAACGTAGCCCGTATGGAGGTACGGCATACGGGGTAAATAGCGCATCGAATGGCAGGGGCTACTTGCTTTTTTTATTTTTAGAGCGTTGATACCCGTACTTTTTTGTTTTTTGAATTTACTTTTTTCGCTCTACTGCTTTTAAAGCTCTTGCTACACGTTGAAAGACACTACCTAATGACTGATTAGCTTTCTTAGGAACTGGTTCTTTATATTCATGGTTTTTATTTGAAGATAAAATAACATCAAATAACTGAAAGTATGCAAGAGTAAGCTTTTCGAACTTCAATTCTTTAGTTGTTTCTACCGTTAATTTACCATCATTAGCAATAACATACTCAACAAATTCAGACTCTAATTTATCTAACTTTTCAGGTAATAATGAATGTGCTAACTGATTTCTTATTTTATTAGCCAAACGTAATGCTTTCCAAACCCATTGAACTTTATTACCCTCCTCTAAAGAAGAAGAAAAATCTATTAAATTAGCAAAGCTTATATTCTTGTTTCTTAATCTATCAGGGTAATTTACCCTTTCATAAATATACTCTCTTAGCACTATTTCTAAAAGTAGATGACCCTTTATCGCAATAAGAGACTTATCTTGAGTATTAGAAGGTAAATGTTCAAGAAAATCCAAATACCGTTCATTTTTACTACTCATCCGTACCTTTTTTTGTTAGCTTATTTTTAAATTTCATCACCATTTTCCTCTGATGGTATGTTCTTTTCATTACAATATTCAATAATTTCTAAGTCACTGTTAAAAATAGCGTCACATGAATCTTTTAATTCTTTTTCTGTAGTTGCTACATACCTTTCTTGAGCTGTAAGTATTTTTTCTGTAAGCTCAATGAAATTTTCAAAGCTATTATTAATTTTACAAAGCTTATCAATTGTTTTGTAATCTAGTTCTTTATATTCTGAGTGGAATAATACTTTACTTTCATACGGATTTGATTTTAGCTCAATAACTCCAATTCCAAATGATTGATTAAGCCTTCCAATTTCTTCCATTAAGCTGCTATTTATATCAAATGCAACCAAATACCCATAGTTAGCCCAGCTTGAATTAGATACTGCCTGAAAATAAGATTTTTTTAATTCATAATCAGTATTAATTGCTTTTTTTAACTCATATGAAGTAAATTTAAAGGCATCTTTTTTATTTAGTGCCTTCATAAAAGCATTATTAACCTTTGAAGATAATTTTAAAAACTTTATACCAACTATATCAGGGTGTATCCACTTTTGGTGGTTATCCGTATTATTCTTTGATTGCTCATGATATATAGTTTTTGAAAAAATACCTTGGCTATGCAAATAACTGCTTAATAATTTATGTAAATCTCTTTCTTGATATGATTTTACTTCAGGTAAGTTAGGTGCTACGTCACTAGAAAGTAGCTTATTATCTTTCTCTATCAGGACTGAAATATTTTCTACATTTAACTCTTCTTCATATTTAGATAAATAATATAAATAGTTTTTCCCCTTACCCTTTACTCTTTTTACTCTAACATCATTTTTCCTGATGAACTCTCCAAGCTGAGCAGATATTGTGGCTTTGGGTGTTTTTCCATGTTCAAACTTATAATAATTATTTTTCACAATATGATCATAGACTTGCCCATTATTTGCGAATGATTTTAAGTCATCTAAACTATGTAAAATTGCATCTTTAATTATCATGTAACTTTTTACTCTTCTTTAAGCTAACATTGTTAATATATGGAAAAACCCCATGTATTGCAATATTACGCTGTTTAAAATGAAGATCTATTTGTACTGAATCATCGTAACAATGTGGGTAAATTCAGCCCCCCCTCTAAAAATCACTAAACACAGTCCGGCAAACATTATTTTTATCACACACTTTTCTTTTAATAATAACGCTTTCTTTTTTTTCTATTTTGACTTCTTGTTTGGCCGGCTCAATTGCTGCTGCACTGACCGTGTGCTCATCATTGCTTACTAAGGTCAAATGAGAGCCTTTAAGCGTCATATTGAAATATTTTAGGGTATTCATACCAATTAATACTTCATGCAAATGAGGGTTGATTTGCGCTTCCAGTTTATTAATTTGTACACCTTGAATATTAAAGGTGTCTATTTGTGTTTGATGGGCAAATACTTTACCGCCTGCGGTGTTGGTCGCTACTTTTTTACCAAAAGATAAGTTAGCTTTTTTT
>DAOUSK010000011.1 GCA_030627265.1 Methylococcaceae bacterium | reverse complement strand
TGAAATTTAGCATGCCGTGTTTCCTCTTGAAAGAGAAATAAACAAAATTCAATGGTGGGTCCTGCGAGATTCGAACTCGCGACAATCGCATTAAAAGTGCGGTGCTCTACCAACTGAGCTAAGGACCCTTGAATTTATTTAGTTATTATACATCGGATTTTGATCTCCACAAGCTTTTTATTAGCAATAAATCACTCGCCCACTCCAGATGACAGAACAATTATAATAATCTCATTATAAATCAATGTACTTACATAAATCACCAAGTATTACTTTTTTGGTAATACTTGGTGTTTTATGTAGTTATCCATACCTCTAATGCGCGCTGACTAATTATAAGCGACTTAATCTATTACTCTCAAATAATGATATTATAAGCGTCTCCTTTATTTCAAAATACGGCAGTCTGATGAGCGTACAAATCTACCACAACCCAAGGTGTAGTAAATCTCGCCAAACATTACAATTACTTGAAGAGCAGGGCATTCAGGCTGAAGTCATTGAGTACTTAAAAAAACCACCTAGCGCCGCTGAATTGGATAAAGTATTAAACCTTCTAAACATAGAGCCTCGCGCTTTAATGCGTACCAAAGAGGCTGAATATAAAGAAACGGGCATGAATAACCCTGATTTAGATCGAGCCGCCTTAATCGCTGGCATGGTTGCTACGCCTAAATTAATTGAGCGACCTATCGTTATTGCTAATGGCAAAGCTGCGATTGGCCGCCCACCTGAAAATGTTTTAACCATTTTATAATAATGGCTCGAATTCTGGTTTTATATTACAGCCATAATGGCGCGACCAAACTAATGGCACAGCAAATTTCACGCGGCATTGAGTCCGTTGAAGGCGCAGAAGCTATCATTCGTACCGTGCCTAATATATCAAGTGTCTGCGAACAACTTGAAGAAAGCATTCCTGAGTCTGGCTCTTTATATGTAAGTTTAGAAGATCTTAATCATTGCGATGGTTTAGCATTAGGTAGCCCTACTCACTTTGGTAATATGGCAGCCCCTTTAAAATACTTTATTGATGGTACAACCGAAGCTTGGTTCAGCGGTGCCCTTAGCGGCAAACCAGCCGCTGTTTTTACCTCAACTGGCAGTATGCATGGCGGCCAAGAAACAACACTGTTATCCATGATGCTTCCGCTATTGCACCACGGCATGCTTATTTTAGGTATTCCGAGTAGCGAACATGCGCTAAGAGAAACACAATCAGGTGGCACTCCTTATGGGGCAAGCCATGTATCCCATCATCAATCGTCTTTAAGTAAAGATGAAAAAACGCTGTGCTTTGCCTTAGGGGCACGCCTAGCCAATACTGCTTTAAAACTAAAAATACAATGACCATACGACTTTATTACGCACTTGCCCTCTTCGCTTATGTCTGCTTATTTAGCTTATTAATGCTTTGGAATACCATCATCTCTCCCCCTGAAAAATTACCCGTTGCTTTAGCTCTTATAATTACAGTGGCACCTCTGCTATTACCCTTTCGAGGATTTTTAAAGGGTAACTTAAAAAGCTGCTCTTGGATGGCTTACCTCAGCATGCCTTATTTTATTCATGGCTGTGTTGAAAGTTACTCACGTGACGATTATTTACTTCCTGCCTTAGAACTTATCTTTAGTTTTCTATTATTTTTAGGGGCTAGTTTATTTGTAAGACACTCTGCAAGAAAGACCTCATAATGGCCGAACAACTGACCTTACAGTTTAATTCCAATGCCGAGCAATCATTTGCAAGTTTTTATACCGGCAATAATGTAGAGCTTGTTAGCCATCTGACAAACATTGCTAATCGGCTTGGCGAGCAACAGCTCTTTATTTGGGGTACCGAAGGAACAGGGAAATCACATTTATTACAAGCTTGCTGCCAAGCTGCCTATAAAAACGGATTAACTAGTTTTTATTTAGATTTATCAGAGCATATACTTGCCGAACCAAGTATTTTAGAAGGCTTAGAGTCTTTTGATTTAGTCTGCATTGATAACATTCATCATTGCGCCAGCAACAAAGAATGGGAACTTGGTTTATTTAATTTTTATAATCGCCAACGCGCCAATGATAGAGGCTTAGTTATTTCTGGTAATTGCCCGCCTAAATTTTTGATGATTCAATTGGCTGATTTAAAAACACGCTTAAACTGGGGATTAACTTTAAAATTACATGAATTATTAGATGACGACCTGATTGCAGCATTTACTTGTAAAGCAAAATACCTAGGCCTAGATATCTCCTCTTCCGTCGGGGAGTTCATCAAGAAAAATCATACCCGTAATGCAGCTGATTTATGGCGTTTATTACCTAAACTAGAGCAAGCCACTTTAGTTGCTAAACGCAAATTATCCATTCCTTTTTTGAAGGAAATTTTATCCGTTGAAGACGATGAAAAATAATTTTAAAAGAGTCATTACCAATCCAAACTTACGGTCAATACAAAAAAATTTCCAGTCATTAGATTTCGGCCTGTACTATACTGTTAAATAGGAAAAAATCGCAGGGGCTAACGGGCAATACCAACAGCTAATGCAGGCAGGTAATCCATATAGTCTACTTCAAAAACAACATGAGGCCTTAGATATGCCAACCATCTGTATTTTTTACGGTATCCGTATCATGATGTATTTTTATGACACGGGAAAACACAATATGCCACATATTCATGTTGAATATCAGGATGCTGAGGCGGTATTTTCTATTTTAGATGGCGAAATAATTTCGGGCAGCTTGCCACGCAAGCAAATGCGATTAGTACAAGCATGGATTGAATTACAGCAAGAGTCATTAATGGTAGATTGGAAGTTGGCGGTGTCAGGTCAAGAGCCACTACGCATTGAGCCATTAAGGTAAACTGGATTTATTATGAAGTTAATTAAAGTAGAGCCAAAAGACAATTATATCCTACGTATTTATTTAGATGATGACTCGGTCGTGGATTTTGATGTAAAAGCAGAGTTAGAGCGCATTCCTTGTTACCAATCACTTTATAACAAAACCCTATTTAACGCCGTTAAATTTAAAAATAAGCGGATTTATTGGAATGACCAATGTGATTTTCATTTAGATCAAATTATAGATCGCGGACACCCGATAAGCCACGCATAAAAATAATTTTAATTCAGGTTATTGTACGGTTAAGGTATTATTACTTTCATTGCTTTCACCAGCCACCATACCTTAAAGGCTGTTAAGATTCTTAGTATTGGGGGCAACAAAATAAACCCTATCATCCACAACTTAAATAGGCGACACTTTTACAATCAAGCCAAATTTAGGATGATCTAAATAATGCACATCGTTTAATAAAACGCGTCTTTTTTCCTTCAAGTGATAGATCAAACCATCCTCTTCTGCACTTTCGGAGGGTGACCATTCAACATCCACCAAAACATGCAATAAATCGCTGCGCTGAATTTTAATCCAGCCTTTTAATTTTTGGCTTGCATCATAAATATCAACAGGCAAGCTTACCTGCCCACTTTTTCCTTGCACTTGCCATGCTTTATAATAAAAAGGGCGATACTCTCCGGATTTATCTAAGCGTCGGTACAATGAATTCATTGTTTTCTTACCTCGAATACTCCGCTCATAACGCTTAACTGCATCAATTTCAGTTTCTGTTTGTGCAAAAACCTCTGAATTAGGGGCGCTTTGCTTAAAAGCAATCACTTCGACATTAAATTGTCGGCGACCTGCAAACGCAGTACTTTGCACTGATAATAAGGCTAAAAAACAAAATAGCTTTAATTGCTGACTCATTTTGACTCATCCATTAATTGTTTTAATAAATTAGAAAGAAATTCTATTTTTTCTTCTGTTTCTGTAAAGGCCTGCGTAAATCGCAATATACTGCCGCCTTCAAACTTATACTTTGCAGCTTGTGTTTGAATCAAGCCAAGTAATGCCTGCATATTCAATTTAGGCTCAGAATTAAACAGCACCCTACCACCCGCTTCATGGGCATCTATTTTCTTTATACCGATTTTATTAGCGAGCAACTTTAGCTCTGCAATTGCAAATAAAACTTTAACTGGCTCAGGAAATAAACTAAACCGATCTATCATTTCCACCTGTAAATCACGTAACTCATCTTTATCTTTTGCATTAGAAATTCGTTTATATAACACTAAACGTGCATGAATATCGGGCATATAATCTTCTGGAATTAAGGCTGCCGTCTGCAAATCCACTTCAGTCCCGCTATGTAAAGGCGCATCAAGGTCGGTTTGTTTACCTGATTTTAACGCATTCACGGTGCGATCTAATAGCTCAGTATAAAGGCTAAAGCCAATTTCTTGTATTTGACCACTTTGCCCATCACCTAATAATTCTCCCGCGCCACGAATTTCCATATCATGCGAAGACAGCATAAAGCCAGCACCCAACTCACTTGATGTTTCTAAGGCTTCTAAGCGCTTTACACCATCTTTACTGATTAAGTCTTTTGGTGGCACGATGAAATAAGCATAAGCACGATGATGCGACCGCCCTACTCGCCCACGTAATTGATGTAGCTGCGCTAAACCTAATTTATCCGCGCGATTAATAATAATGGTATTCGCTGTGGGTATATCAATGCCACTTTCAATAATGGTTGTACTTAATAAAACATTAAAGCGTTGATGATAAAAATCGAGCATGATTCGCTCTAGCTCACGCTCAGGCATTTGCCCATGTGCAATTTCGATACGTGCTTCGGGTACTAATTTTTCTAATTCACGCGCAACTTTTTCCATCGATTTTACATCGTTATGCAAAAAGTACATTTGCCCGCCACGTTTAATTTCACGCTGACACGCTTCTTTTACCAAGGAATCTATCCATTCGGTAATAAACGTTCTAATCACATGTCGGTTTGGTGGTGGTGTGGCAATAATAGAGACTTCTCTTAGCCCTGCCATTGCCATATTTAAAGTACGCGGAATAGGCGTTGCGGTTAAGGTGAGTAAATCTACTTCTTGGCGCACGGTTTTAAAGTGTTCTTTTTGGCGCACACCAAAACGGTGCTCTTCATCAATAATCACTAAACCTAAATCACTATATTGAATATCTTTTGATAATAATTTGTGCGTTCCCAAGACTATATCGACTTTACCATTAGCTAAATCAGCAATAATCGCTTTCTGTTGTTTTGGGGTAACAAAACGCGATAAAACTTCCACTCTAAAAGGCCAGTCAGCAAAACGGTCTCTAAAATTCTGATAATGTTGCTGTGCTAATAAAGTGGTTGGCACTAGCAAGGCAACTTGTTTACCACTTTGCGCTGCAATAAAGGCGGCACGCATCGCCACTTCTGTTTTACCAAAGCCCACATCGCCACAAACAACACGATCCATCGGTTGTGGCGAATACATATCTTCTAATATAGAATCAATTGCCGTTTGCTGGTCAGGGGTTTCTTCAAATGGAAAGGCATCCGCAAAGGCTAGATACTCTGCATCGGAACAGATAAACGCATGGCCTTTTTTTAAGGCACGTTTAGCATGAATATCTAAAAGTTCTGCGGCAACATCATGAATCTTTTCTAATGCCTTTTTCTTTGCTTTACTCCACTGATCGCCACCTAGTTTATGGAGCGGCGCTGATTCTGGGCTTGCGCCTGTATAACGCCCAATCACATCTAGGGTAGAAACAGGCACATACAGCTTATCTTCATTGGCGTATTCTAGTGTTAAAAATTCAGCCTCAATCTCGCCAAATTTTAAAACCTGTAGCCCTAAATATCGCCCAACCCCATGCTCTTGATGTACAACAGGTGCGCCTACTGTCAAATCATCCAAATTGTGGATCATTTTTTCTAAAGCATAAGCGCTGGATTTTTTTCTTCTACGGCGTTGCTGTGCTTTATCCCCTGTTAACTGGCTTTCGGTAATAATAACCAAGCCTGGTTTTTGCAAATATAAGCTATGATCTAAAGGCGCAACAACAATACAAGGCGATTCATCACGCTGACAAAAATCATCCCAACTACTGACGTTTTTTGCCAGCATTTTATAAGTGCGTAATCTTTCAAGTAAAGCTTCCCGATGCCCTGCTGTTTCTGCAACTAATAAAACACGGCTGGCACTATTAGCGATAAACGTTTTTAATCGACTAGCAGGCTCTTTTAATCGTGCATCAATGGTCATTTCAGGTAAGACAAGGCTTTCTGCTGACCAACTATTTTCTTGCCCGCTATCTGATGTTACATAAATGCGTCTAAAAGCATCAATGGATGCAATAAATTCATCACAAGAGATATATAACTTATCGACTGCCAATAATGGGCGCTCCAAATCATATTTACGTTGCTCAAATCGCTCTTCCACGTCACTTATAAACGTAGCTGCGGAACTTGTTAGTGTTTCGGGTAAAACAAAGGCGGTAGTGGCGGGTAAATAGTCAAACAATGTTTCCATTTTATCAACAAACAGCGGCAAATAAGCCTCGATACCACTGGGTGTTATATTTTTGGTGACATTTTGGTAGATGATATTATCTTGATAATTATCCGGAAACGCTTCGCGAAAAGATTGACGAAAATGTTTGACTGAATCATCCGTAAAAGGAAATTCATGCGCAGGGTAAAGCTTGATCTCTTCAACTTTATCTAATGAACGCTGCGTTTCAGGATCAAAGGTGCGAATGGAATCAACGTCTTCGCCTAATAGGTCGATCCTAAACGGGAACTTACTCCCCATAGGAAACAAATCAATAATTGCACCTCTGACAGCAAACTCTGCATGCTGCACTACCTGCGAAACACACTGGTAGCCCACAGATTCTAATTGAATGCGTTGCAAGTCTAAGTTAAAGGTACTGCCTACTTTGATAGAAAAGCTATTTGCTAATACATACTCTCGCGGTGTTAAACGATGCATTAACGTAGGGATAGAAATAACTAATACCCCGCGTGTTACTTCGGGTAACTTAGCGAGTGTTTTCAGCCGTTCCGAGACAATTTCCGGTAAGGGGGAAAAAACATCGTAAGGTAAAATCTCCCAATCAGGGAAATGTAAAATAGGATACTCAT
This sequence comes from Methylococcaceae bacterium, assembly GCA_030627265.1. GTDB lineage: Bacteria > Pseudomonadota > Gammaproteobacteria > Methylococcales > Methylomonadaceae > Methyloprofundus. The sequence goes on along the minus strand of DAOUSK010000011.1, from coordinate 31,634 downwards.
CTTGTAAAAAGAAGGCTAACTCATGCTCTAAGCGTAGTGCTGTTTGTGTATCGGGTGTTAAGACAACAAATAACCGTGATTCCGCTTTAATTGCTGTGGCAATTGCTAAGGAATCTGCACACCCCTCTAAGCCAGACCAAAAAACAGGCTGTTTAATTTTATAAGGGACTTTGGGGGTAAGGATTACGGGAGTCTCTGACATTGTTTTTTAAATAAGGTTAGATGGTGAAGTGTTGTCTTGTTTTTGTAAAAACATAGCATCACCATAACTAAAAAAGCGATACTTTTCAGCAATAGCATGCGCATAAAGTTTTTTAATACGCTCGTAGCCTGCAAAAGCAGAAACCAGCATTAATAACGTCGATTCGGGTAGGTGAAAATTGGTAATCATTGCATCAACAGTTTTAAACTCATAACCGGGTGTGATAAATAAATTTGTATCGCCACTGCATGCGATTAATTGCCCTGATTTGGATGCTGACTCTAAAGAGCGCACAGCGGTTGTGCCGATGGCAATCACTCGTCCACCTAGCTGCTTTACGGATTTTATCGCGTTAACGGTTTCTATTGGCACATTAAAGAATTCTTTATGCATAATATGCTCGGATAAATCATCCGTTTTAACAGGGCGAAATGTACCGCTAGCAACATGCAAGGTAACAAAAGCAATTTGCACCCCTTTTTCTTTAATTCTCGCCATCATCGCTTCATCAAAATGTAGCCCTGCGGTTGGTGCGGCAACCGCGCCACTTTGCTCGGCAAAAACAGTTTGATATCGTGTTTGGTCATTATCATCATCCGCTCGTTCGATATAGGGCGGTAATGGCATGTGGCCAATTTCTTGTAAAATATCGGCTAAATCTTGCTCGCCTAAGAAGCGCAAATGAAATAGATCATCTTCTCTCCCTAAAACTTCGCATTGAAAGCCAGCATCTAAGCTAATAATATTACCCGCTTTTGGAGATTTACTTGCGCGAGTGTGGGCTAGTACCTCTTGATTAGCTAACACCCGCTCAATCAATATTTCGACTTTACCGCCCGTTTCTTTATGACCAAATAAACGCGCTGGAATCACTTTGGTATTATTGAGAACTAATAGATCTTCTTTATTGAGTAGGTCTAAAAAATCGGTAAATTGCTTATCATCCATTTGCTCGGTGTCTTTATGCAAGCAAAGTAAGCGGCTGCTGCTACGTTCAACCAATGGCTTTTGCGCAATCAGTTCAGCAGGCAGTTCATAATAAAAATCACTTTTCTTCATTCAGGTTCTTTGTTGAGAAGGTTTAGGGGCTACATGTAAAGTGATGGGTTTCGCAAAAAGACGCTCTACCCATCCTACGAAAAACCTTAATAAACATGTTAAATAATTATATATCAATACTTATTAATCTAAGCTAATAGTGAAATTTAACTCATCATCACTGAGATAAAGTTCGCCTTCTTGAATATTGCACTGCAATTGCATATTGCGCTTAACCAATTGCTCAATCCCTTCTGCATTAATATGGATGATGGTTAAATTATCAAATCGTTGTAATTTCTTGGCTAATTGCTCACGCCAAACTTTAGCTTTGCCTTCATGATAGGTATAAATAATGACCTGTTTAGCGCGCCCGCAAGCTTTACGAATTCTTTTTTCATCAACCTGCCCTAAGTCTATCCATAGTTCAATGTCACCGGTTAATGTTTTTTGCCAAAGCTCTGGCTCATCATCACTACTTAATCCTTTGGTAAAACTTAACTGCTCGCTCGCATTGAGCATAAAAGCAATCAGTCGAATCATAAAGCGAAAATCATTTTCGGATGGATGCTGTGCCACAGTTAACTCATGACTTTGGTAGTATTGCTTATCCATATTAGCAATACTGAGGGAGATTTTATTGATGGTTGCGCTAATAGCCATTACTGTTTTTTTTAAGTCTATCGATTAATTTCCTCTATTTTAAAGTATTTAGCTTAAAACTGGGCATCTTTCATTGCTCGGCTTACACTAAATTGGAAGCGGCTGGAAAAGTGCGATCTACTCTGAGCAGGATATGAACGATGATTAAAACTGTCGCTGAAATACTTAACTTAGAAACTAACAAAGTATTGTAAAATAAACCCCAATCTATCCGCCCTTATTACCCTATCAGCTCATTTTAAAGGAGTCACATTGAGTCTATTCAAAAAAATAATCAATGAATGCTTAAGTCTCATCGTTGCTCTATTAAAAGTCGTCACCTTTATCTTCATTTTAGCCATCGCCAAAGTAACTTTACGAACTAATCCTGAAATTGCTATTCCCGTATTATGCTTTGCCGCTATTAGCTTTTTACTCTGGTATTTTGCACCTAAAATTAAAGCTTATTTAAGTAATCAAGGGTAACAAGAAACACTATGAATAAAAGTATCGAAATCATTAGCTTTACTCAGTTATCCATTTCCTTAATTCCTGTGCTTCTGGTGCTGCTGATCTTTACTCGCTGGTCTTTAAGTATTAAAAAGCCTATTTATGCACTATTGCGCATGTTTTCTCAATTATTGTTGATTGGCTATGCACTCAATTTTATTTTTGACTCAGAAAGCAGCTTATTTATTTTATTAGTTTTATGTTTCATGTGCATGACATCTAGCTGGATCGCTTTAGGCACGGTCGCGGAATATAGAGTGCGTTTTTATGGCTATACCTTAGCGGCTATCAGTTTAGGCGGCGGGCTTACTTTACTGTTAATTACGCAGGGCACATTACAGCTATCCCCTTGGTACGAGCCGCACTATATGGTTCCCATTGCAGGCATGATATTTGCCAATTCAATGAACAGTGTCAGCCTCGCTGCTGAGCGTTTACATGCTGAATTAGCGCATCATGATACCTTTGTTCAAGCAAGAAATGTTGCTTTCCAAGCCGCTATGATTCCTGTCGTGAATTCTTTATTTGCCGTCGGCTTAGTGTCTTTACCTGGGATGATGACGGGGCAAATTTTGTCGGGAACCTCACCTTTTGTTGCAGCGCGCTATCAAATTATGGTGATGGCTATGGTCTTTGGTTCGTCTGGCTTATCCACGGCCCTTTATTTAAGTCTTGTTAAATCTTTTTATCGCCGAGAAAATAAATTATGAGTTTTAAAAACGCCTCTTTTTTTTCATACACGTCAGCCATTCAAAGCCATTTAAATAGACACCAAAAAATTCTACGTATTATTTTATCGGCTAGCCCTTATCAATTAAGACCACATATAAAAGACTGTGTGATTAATGATAATGGCAGGCTATTAATTTATGTTAGCTCAGCGGCTTGGGCATCTCAGCTACGGTTTTTAAGTACGCAGCTCAAAGATGCGGTAAACAGTAAAAGTAACGAAAGAATTCAGCAAATACGTATTCGAGTACTCAGCCCTGAGCCATTTAAAGCAGAAGTGGAAGAAACAAAGATTATTCCTTCTATGGAAAATATTGATTTAATTAGGAGTAGTGCAGAAGGCTTTTCCGGTAGTAAGCTAGAAAATGCTTTATTAAGCTTGAGCGATACACTTAAAAAGCATTCTTAGATGTACCGTTTCACCATTGACACGGCATACCCCATAAAAAAGCCCCAACACTGAATTAGTGCTGAGGCATTGCTATATAGTGAAACCACAAGGACTTAATCCTTGAAAAAAGAGATTATTAATCCCCTGCTCTTGTTTCAGCAGACCGCATAAAAGCAATGGGCGCATCCTCTTCGTCTTCAAATGTTACCATTTCCCATGCATCTGGCTCTGCAAGTAATGCTCTTAATAGCTGATTATTTAAACCATGTCCTGATTTATAACCTTGATATTCACCAATCAAACTATGCCCTAGAAGGTATAAGTCTCCTATCGCATCAAGCATTTTATGTTTTACAAATTCATCAGCATAGCGCAAACCACCTTCGTTAATGATTTTGTCATCATCAATCACAATGGCATTATCTAAACTACCGCCTAAAGCAAGATTATTCTCTCTTAAAAATTCAATATCCTTCATAAAGCCGAAGGTCCGCGCTCGGCTAACTTCTCTAACAAAGGTTGTTGAAGAAAAATCCATTGTCGCTGTTTTCACATCATCTTGAAAAGCAGGATGTTCAAAATCAATGGTAAAAGTTACTTTAAAACCGTCCATAGGTAAAAATGCAGCCCACTTATCACCATCAGTTACTTTTATTTCGCGTTTAATCTTTATGTATTGCTTAGGCGCGGCTTGTTCTTTTACCCCAGCTGACTGCAATAAAAAAACAAAAGGACCTGCACTACCATCCATAATAGGTACTTCAGCCGCAGTCACATCAATCAAAGCATTATCAACACCTAAGCCTGCCATGGCAGAAAGTAAGTGCTCAATTGTGGATACTTTTATACCATCCTGTACCAATGTTGTTGATAAAACCGTCTCCCCAACATTGTATGGCGTTGCATCAATGGTAACGGGCTCATCTAAATCAACTCGTCTAAATTTAATGCCGGTATTTTCAGCAGCGGGATGTAGCGTTAAATAGATTTTATCGCCTGTGTGTAATCCAACACCTGTTGCTCTGATTGTATTTTTTAGTGTTCTTTGTTTTATCATTGATTGCGCAACCTATATGCCTAATCTTAGCTACCTAAATAAGAATAACCCCATGTTTCCATGGTGCATTCTTCTATTTTAGGCATATTTTAACAACTTACTAACAACATTAAGCAAAATTAATCCGCTTGTCTTCTTAAAAAAGCCGGAATATCTAAATAATCCATGTCAGTATTATTTTTTGGTTGTGCGCCAAATCGTGTTTCTCTGCTTTCTGTTGTATTACGTGTTGATGTGGGTGCATCAAAACTTGAATAATCTGTGCCTGCTGTTGTTGCTGTTGCCGCTGCAACCGCAGGAGGAACAAGTTTGATAGGCTTATTTAGTGCTGCAGCTTTATTTGTACCCATTCCAGTGACCACAACAGTGACTTTAATATCCTCACCTAAAGACTCATCAACCGCTGTACCAATTTTAATAACCGCATCTTCTGATGCTAAATCATGCACAATACGGCCAACTTCATCAAATTCAGACATGCCTATATCAACCGCTGATATATTCACTAAAATACCACGCGCACCTTGTAAATTAATATCTTCTAATAAAGGACAAGATATCGCTTTTTCTGCCGCCACTCTTGCTCTATTTTCACCACCTGCCTGACCCGTTCCCATAATAGCAGCACCCATATCAGACATCACTGTTTTCACATCAGCAAAATCAACATTAATAATACCAGGGGATGTAATCAGCTCTGTTATACCTTGTACGGCATCTAATAAAATATCATTAACCGCAGCAAAAGCTTTACTCATTGATGCATTCGCACCTAGAACTGGCAGCAATTTTTGATTTGGAATAATAATTAATGAATCAACAAATTTTTCTAATTCAGCAACGCCTAGTTCAGCGACCAGTTGTTTTTTATTACCTTCAAAATCAAAAGGCTTGGTCACAACAGCAACGGTTAAGATATTTAGCTCTTTTGCTATTTCAGCAATCACAGGTATTGCGCCTGTTCCCGTACCACCGCCCATACCCGCTGTTAAAAAAAGCATATTAGCGCCCTCTAAAACATCACGAATTAAATCTTTATTTTCTTCGGCGGCTTGTTTGCCCACTTCCGGATTAGTTCCTGCACCTAAACCTTGTGTTAATTCTGCTCCTAATTGAATAACACTTTCAACATCTAAACGGCGTAATGCTTGTGCATCCGTATTAGCACAAATAAACTCCACCCCTTCAACATTTTTATTTTGCATGTAATTAACGGCATTACCACCGCCGCCGCCAACGCCAACGACTTTAATAACGGCTTTTTCCAGTCCCAAATCCATCAATTCATATTTCATCATTACACCCTAGTTTATCTTGATTAATTTTTTTAAAAAAACACTTACAATATACAATACATTTAAAAATTTCTTTGAAACCAGACTTTCATTTTAGCAAAAGCACCTTGTCCAGATTCTGTCAGCTGCTCACTGCTAACAACATGATCTCTTCCATACAACAACAACCCCACTCCTGTTGAGTGAATTGGATTTTCTACGACATCGGTCAACCCGATAATATGCTGCGGTATGCCTAAACGTACTGGCATATGGAAAATCTCTTCCGCTAATTCAGTAAGTCCGGTTACTTTAGCGCTTCCCCCAGTCAATATAATGCCAGCCGCCATTAAGCCTTCATAACCACTACGCCTTAATTCCGCTTGTACTAATAACATTAACTCTTCATAACGTGGCTCGATAATTTCGGCCAAATTTTGCTTGGAAATTTTTCGTGACGGTCTATCACCGATGCTCGGTACATCAATCATTTCATTCGCATCGGCTAATTGAGTTAGCGCACAGGCATAGGATTTTTTTATTTCTTCCGCACTTTGTGTTGGCGTGCGTAAAGCAACAGCAACATCATTGGTTACTTGGTCACCAGCAATGGGAATCACAGCCGTATGCTTAATTGCCCCTTGTGAAAAAATCGCAATATCTGTTGTACCTCCACCGATATCAATCAAACAAACACCCAACTCTTTTTCATCATCTGTTAACACAGATGAGCATGAGGCAAGTTGCTCTAATACTATATCGTCTACCTCTAGGTCACAGCGACGTATGCATTTAATGATATTTTGTGAGGCACTAACGCTGCCTGTCACCATGTGAACCTTGGCTTCTAAGCGTATTCCTGACATACCAATAGGCTCTTTAATACCTTCTTGCATATCAATAATAAATTCCTGCGGCAAAATATGCAGTATTTTTTGATCCGCTGGTATAGCAACGGCTCTAGCAGAGTCGATGACTCTGTCGATATCATATTGTGTGACTTCTTTTTCTCTAATAGCGACAATGCCATGCGAATTTAGGCTTTTAACATGACTGCCAGCAATTCCTGCATAAACGGAGCTTATTTCACACCCCGCCATTAATTCAGCTTCTTCAATTGCACGCTGAATTGAAACTACCGTTGCTTCAAGGTTAATCACCACGCCCTTTTTTAAACCACGCGAAGGGGTAGACCCAATACCTATCACTTCTATTTCGCCCTCCTCATTGAGCTCTCCAACGATTACAGCAACCTTAGAGGTTCCTATATCCAATCCTACAATTAAATTACGATCTACTTGTTTTGCCATTTCCTCTGCCTTTAATTCGCCTATCAAATTAAAATTCATTATTTTCTACCAGTGTATCTTTATATTTTTTCGCCAGCGTACAGCGTAGCCATTGGGATAACGCATATCAATATAAGCTATTTTGTTAACCTTTTTACCTAGTACACTTAATGTATTCATTAACTGCATAAATTTTTGTAAGGGCTCTGCTCGCCCCAATTGAATTTGCATGCCATTTTTCAATGAAACAAACCAAGCCAATCTTTTATTCACTCTAAATTCTGTCAATTCTAAATCATGTTCTAATAATGCTAGACTCATGTCTTGCATCGTCGGTAAAAATTCTTTTTGCAAGCCATCTGGCGTACTCAATATCGGTAAAGATTTAAACCCGTCTATATTCATCGGTTTAAAAATTTCAGAGCGTGCATTTAATAATTCACTATCACGCCAACGTACGATAGGTTCTTGCTCATACACCTTTAACTCTAATCGATTAGGCCAAACGCGTTGCACTAATACTTTATCTATCCAAGGCAAGCTCATTACCGCTTGCTGTATTGCTGGTAAATCAATTGAAAAGTAACCGGTATTCAGTAATGGGTTAATTTTCTCTTTAATCTCTTGCTTTTTAATGTATTGAAACTCCCCTCCAACACGGACATAACGAATTGGGTGAAAATCATTAATAAGCTGTTTCATCGGTATCCAGCTTAAAGATAAAACAATCAAAATAAATAACCCACTCCCAACCGAGCGGCGCATTTCTGCCTCTATCATTGGCTACTTGTGGCTAAAATTTGCATAACCAGTTCATCAAAACTCATTCCTGCTTGTTTAGCTGCCATCGGTACTAGGCTATGATCTGTCATTCCTGGCACCGTATTCACTTCAATTAACTGGCTACACCCTTGCTCGTCAATAAAGAGATCAACCCTGCTCCAACCACTCACACCTATAATATCATTGGCTTGTAATGCTAAGGCAGCCAATTCAGATTCAGCTTGTAAACTTAATCCAGCAGGGCAATGATATTGCGTTGTATTAGCGCGATATTTTGCATCGAAATCATAAAAAACATGCGGCGTTTCTAAGCGAATAACGGGCAATGCTTTTCCTGCCAAAATAGCCACGGTATATTCTTTCCCCAGTACCCATGCTTCTGCATACACATCACATTGATATTTTGCAGCGGCTTGCCAAGCAAGAAACAACTCTTCTTTATTCTCTGCACGGCTCATTCCTAAACTAGAGCCTTCTTGTGCTGGCTTAACTATCACAGGAAAACTTAATGCTTGAGCGCATAGCTCAACATCTTGTTCACTCTGCAATACAAACCATTTAGGTGTCGGTAATCCAGCCCCTTGCCAGCAAAGTTTAGTGCGTAATTTATCCATACTCAATGCAGAAGCTAGCACACCGCTCCCCGTATAAGGTAGGTTTAATGTTTCTAAAACAGCTTGTACAACACCATCTTCACCACCACGCCCATGAAGTACATTAATAACACGGTCAAAACCTTGCCCTTGCAATCCCTCTAATACATTATCAGTAACATCAACAGCAACCGCATTAACCCCACTACGAATTAAAGCATCATAAACCGCCATCCCGCTCTTTAATGAAATCTCACGCTCTGCAGCGCAACCTCCCATTAACACAGCAACGCGGCCAAAATCCTCAGCCTTATTCATAATATAGGTTCCCCTATAATACAAACTTCTGTTTGCAATTGCACGCCTTGCAGCTTATAGACTTCAGTCTGCACATAAGCAATCAATTGCTCTATATCAGCTGCTGTTGCATTGCCTGTATTAACAATAAAGTTAGCATGTTTAGTCGAGACTTCTGCGCCGCCTATTTTGTAAGCTTTCAAATCACTTTTTTCTATTAAACGTGCTGCATAGTCATTTTCAGGGTTTCTAAAAACGGAGCCACAACTTGGTAAATTAGTCGGTTGCGTTGCATTACGTTTGGCTAATAATTCTTTAATTCGTGCCTGCCCTTTTTCATCGTTCGCAGGCTCTAATTTTAATATTGCCGACAAAAAACAGGCACTATCTACGCCATTTACCGATCGGTAAGCAATATCAAACTCATTGGCGGCTCTATTACTTGGCTCCTCACCGATTAACTGAACCTCTACTTGCTCAACTAACCCCCAAGTTTCTGAACCAAAAGCGCCTGCATTCATCTTTAATGCGCCGCCCATCGTCCCTGGAATGCCAGCAAAAAACTCTGCATTGGCTAAATTATTTTCTGCGCAAAAGCGTGCAATATGCGCACAAGGCACGCCGCATTCTACATACAAATGCGTTTCATCCAGTAAATGCATTTTTTTAACTTTACCGCGCGTATTAACCACCGTTCCCGCCAAGCCGCCATCACGAATTAATAAATTACTACCTAAGCCCAACCAAAAAACCTTTTCATCTTTACTTAAGCTTGCAATAAATAACTGCAAATCAGCTTTATCACTAGGAATAAACATCCTTTCAGCTTCCCCACCCACACGCCAGCTGGTATATTTTGCCAATGTTTCATGGCGCAATATGTCACCCGTTACCTGACGATGAGACATTGTCATTTCTCCAAAATCTCAGTAATTTGAGCAGGCAACTCTGTTGAAATATGCCCAACATTTCCTGCTCCCATTGTTAACAGCACATCGTCAGCTTGTAATAAGCCAGCTAAAATCTCTGCTAAATCATCAATTTTTTCCACGAAAACTGGGGCAACTTGTCCACGCATTCGTATGGCTCTACTTAATGCACGCCCGTCAGCTCCATTTATGGAGACTTCACCAGCAGAATACACATCTAATAAAATCAATACATCGACAGCAGATAATGCGCTGACGAAATCTTCAAATAAATCACGTGTTCGTGTATATCTATGTGGCTGAAAAACAATAACAGAGCGTTTTTTAGGCCATGATTGTTTTAGCGCTTGTATGGTCGCTTTTACTTCAGTTGGATGATGTGCATAATCATCAACTAAGGTAACTTTTCCTTCGGCTAAAGCAAGCTCACCATTTAATTGAAATCGTCTTCCGACACCACTGAATTCAGCTAAACTTTTTATGATCGCGCTATCTTTTGCTTTTAACTCTGTCGCAATGGTAATCGCCGCAAGTGCATTCAGCATATTATGCTCACCTGGCATATTAAGCGTTACTTGCAAGTCTTCGTTATCATCCCAGCGCTGTACCGTAAACTGAGTACATAAGCCTTGCTGCTGAATATTAACCGCTCGAACATCCGCACCTTCACGAGTTCCATAGGTTCTAATTGGCTTTAAAACGCGAGGTAAAATATCTCGCACACCTGCATCATCAACACACATCACCGCAAGCCCATAAAAGGGTACGTGGTGCAAAAACTCAACAAAGGTATCTTTTAACCGTGCCAAACTACCTTCATAGGTTTCCAAGTGATCTTGGTCTATATTGGTAACCACCGCGATCATCGGTTGTAAATGTAAAAAAGAAGCATCACTTTCATCTGCTTCTGCAACCAAATACTGCCCTTGTCCAAGCTTAGCGTTGGTTCCAACACTATTTAGTCGTCCGCCGATAACAAAAGTAGGGTCCATATCGGCTTCCGCTAACATACTGGCTGTTAAACTCGTTGTAGTCGTTTTTCCGTGTGTTCCCGCCACGGCAATACCAAAACGAAAACGCATAATTTCTGCCAGCATTTCAGCTCTAGGAATAACAGGGATGCGATTTTCATGCGCTTGCTTTACTTCAGGGTTATTTTTATCAACCGCTGTCGATGTAACGACCACATCAGCTATCGCTACATTACTCGCATTATGCCCAATAAAAAGCGTAATACCTGCCGCCTGTAGTCGCTTAGTCACCACGCTTTCTTTAATATCCGAGCCAGACACCGCATACCCTAAATTACATAATACTTCTGCAATGCCACTCATGCCGGTGCCACCCACACCCACAAAATGTATATGTTGTATATCGCCTAAAGGTTGACGTATGGCCAGGTGGTTAGAAAATTTCACTTGGCTACCTCAATACAATAACTTGCTACTTGCTGCGTTGCATTTAATTTAGCGCTTTGTTTTGCTGCTACTGCCATCTCTGCTTTATTTTTTATCAATTCTTTAACCGTTTCTGCTAAAACACTAATGTCTAATTTATCTTGCTGAATCATAAAAGCCGCGCCTGCATCAACCAAATATTGTGCATTAGCCGTCTGGTGATCATCGATCGCATGTGGATACGGTATTAATATTGATGGTACCCCCACCGCTGCCACTTCGCTTATTGTCATCGCACCTGCACGGCATATTACCAAATCAGCCCACCGGTACGCTTCTGCTACATCATCTATAAAAGCACTCACCGTCGCGTTTACTTTTCTTTCTTTATAATTCTTCTCAACTTCAGCTTGCATTTTACTGCCTGCCTGATGCCTGATTTCTACCTTTCCCAATAACTTTGCCATTTCTGGTATCACTTGGTTGAGTCGCCGCGCACCGAGGCTGCCACCAATCACTAATAATCGGAGGGGTTCGTTGTTTTCTCGTCGATCTTCGTTTACCTTCTGTAAAAAAGACTCTCTTAAAGGGTTACCCGTAAAAATAGCTTTTTTATGACCGCTAAAACTATCTGGAAATGCTTGTAATACTTTTGTGGCAAACTTAGCTAATAATCGGTTTGTTGTACCGGGTATGCGGTTTTGCTCATGAATAACTAAAGGAATACCTAATAATTTAGCAACTAATCCCCCAGGGCCTGCAACAAACCCTCCCATCCCTAAAACAACATCAGGCTTTCTTGCCTTTAAAATTTTCCTTGCTTCTAAACAAGATTTTATTAACATGATTGGCATTTTTACCAGTGATAAAACACCTTTACCTCGTAAACCATTAACACTTAAATAATCAATATCTATGTTATTTTCTGGAATAATTCGGCTTTCCATGCCTTTATTAGTTCCTACCCAACTCACTTGCCAGTTTTGTTTTTGTAAATAATGCGCAACTGCTAATGCAGGAAAAATATGCCCCCCAGTCCCACCGGCCATAATCACTATGCGCTTACCCATGATGCACACCCTTTTGACTAGCTAACATTTTTTGCTGAATATCCGTATTAATTCGATACAAAAAAGCCATCGCAACGCACATAATAATCATGCTTCCTCCGCCATAACTCATAAAAGGTAAAGTCAGTCCTTTAGTGGGTAATATACCCATATTAACGCCCATATTGACAAAAGATTGGAACGCAAACCAAATACCTAAACCATAGGCAATGAAAGCTGAAAATCGTTCACCCAATGCTTCAGCCATTTCACCAATAACAAAGGCTCGCCAAACAATCGCGGAAAATAATAAGATCACCACCACCACACCGACAAACCCTAATTCTTCAGCCAATACTGACAATAAAAAATCTGTATGTGCCTCCGGTAAATAAAATAATTTTTGTACGCCAGAACCCAAACCTACCCCGAACCACTCACCTCGCCCAAATGACATAAGGGCTTGAACTAATTGAAAGCCACCTCCCAACGGGTCATCCCAAGGGTTTAAAAAACCATTGATTCTTTTTTGTCTATATTCCGAAAAAACAATCGCTAGCGTACCGGCAATAACAACACTCACTACCAATAAAACAAACTGCTGTAATCGCGCACCACTTAAAAACATCATACCCATTGCTATCACCATAATAACAATAGCAGAGCCCATATCAGGCTCAATGAGCAATAACACACAAGCCGTCGACAAAAAGGCAAGTGGCCTAACAAGACCGTAAGCTGACTCTGTCACTAAGTCTCTATGCCGCGTTACAAACCCTGCCATATAAATGACCACACTTAATTTAACCGCCTCAGAGACTTGAAACCTAAAACCCGGTAATGCAAGCCAACGAGTACTACCATTCACTTCGGCACCGAACCCCGGCACTAAAACTAAAGCCAATAAGCCTATGCCAAGAAAAAATAGCTGCGTACCATAAATTTCCCACACCCGTATCGGTACACAATAAATACCTACCGCAGCTGCCAATCCAATGCTTATATGTATTAATTGCTTTACTGGATAATAATAAATATCCCCCATTCCCATCAAGCCTATATGCAATGATGCAGAAGAGAGCATTAAGTAACCAATACAAAGCAGGCTAATATTGGCAAAAACTAAGGTTTTATCAAAATGAATGTTGCCACCCAATAATTTTTCAATCCAGAGAGGCACCATTACATCAGTGCCTTAACTTCTGAGGCAAAACACTGGCCTCTTTCTTTATAGTTTTCAAACTGATCGATACTGGCACACGCAGGTGACAACAAAACAATATCTCCTACATCAGCTATTTTCTTGGCTTTTTTTACTGCTTTTTTTAAAGTGCCAACTTCAACCACTGGCACTAAGTCATTAACCGCTTGCTTAATTAAGTCAGCATCTTTGCCTATCACTAATATTGTTTGTACTTTTTCGATTATGCTAGGCAGCAACTCTGACATATTTGCTCCCTTCGCATCCCCCCCCGCAATCAATATTATTTTCTTACCTTCAAAGCTCTGTAATGCCGCAATACAAGCGCCAATATTTGTTGCTTTGGAATCATTAACCCAACGTACACCGTTAATATCTGCAACAAATTGCATTCTATGTCTTAAGCCTTTGTAATGCTTTAGTGCATCACACATAGCTTTTTCAGATATTTTAACCACTTTAGCTAAAGCCAGTGCCGCAAGTGCATTAGCCTGATTATGCCGACCTAAAATAGCGAGTTCATTAACTGCTAATATTTTTTTCTCTTTAAATGCTAGAAACGGCCCATTTTCTGTTTGCTTAATATGGTAATCAGCCGAATGATCCAAACCAAAGGTTATGACCTCTCTTGATGCCTCTTGCATTTTCATCACTTCTGTATCATCTGCGTTAATCACCATAACGCCATCACCCGTAAAAATATTACGCTTTTGTGTTATGTAATCATCCATGCTGCTATAACGATCTAAATGATCTTCAGAAATATTGAGTACCGTACCCACCGCCGCATTTAATTGTGTTGTCCGCTCTAATTGAAAACTAGACAACTCTAATATATAGAGTTCGATTTCATCACTGATTAAATCTAATGCCGGTGTTCCTAAGTTCCCACCTGTTGCAACTTTTACTGAATCGGCTTTTGCCATCTCACCTAATAAAGTCGTTACCGTACTTTTTCCATTTGACCCAGTAATCGCAACAATCGGTTTATTAACCGAGCAAGCCAGTAAATCGATATCACTTAAAGCAATCACTCCTCGTGCTAAAGCTTGCTGAATAACAGGCTCTTGCATAGAAAGCCCAGGGCTTACCACTATATGACTTGCTAACTCAAATAATTGCTCATCAAACCCACCAGTAAAAACAGGAACATCGGGCATTTTTTCGAGCAATTCATCATTCAATGCAGGTTTATCACGACTATCGACAACGGCAAATTTAATTCCTAGTTGACGGAAATAATAAGCAACAGACATACCTGTTTTCCCTAAGCCAACCACTAACACTTTAGCATATGCTTTATCTAAGGAAAACTGACTTTTTAGCCTATTTAAAATCGCGTCATTATTCATTTTTTATCTCAACTTTAAAGTTGATAAACCAATCAAAACTAAAATAAACGTAATAATCCAGAATCTAACAATCACATGAGGCTCAGGCCAGCCTTTTAATTCAAAATGATGATGTATCGGTGCCATTCTAAAAACACGCTTACCTCGTAATTTAAAAGAAGCAACCTGCACAATGACTGACACGGTTTCCATCACAAAAACCCCACCCATAATAACCAGTACAATTTCTTGCCTAACTAATACAGCAACAATACCCAAAGCAGCACCTAAAGCTAAGGCGCCAACATCTCCCATAAACACCATCGCTGGGTATGCGTTAAACCATAAAAACCCCAAACCTGCCCCAACCAGAGCCAAGCAAAAAATAGTTAACTCCCCCGCTTGGGGGATATAAGGGATTGCTAAATATTCTGCAAATTGCACATGCCCTGTTAAATAAGCAAAAATAGCAAAAGCCCCTGCCACCATCACTGTTGGCAAAATAGCTAAGCCATCTAAGCCATCAGTTAAATTAACGGCGTTACTAGTACCAACAATGACAAAATAGGTTAATACAATATAAGTCCAACCCATATCTAGCATAACCTCTTTAAAAAAAGGTACGATAAATTGCGTTTCTGCTGGTAACTCAGCGGTTTTAAATAAAAAGATTGCCGCTGTTAAGGCAATAATTGACTGCCATAAATATTTAGCTCTTGCAGACAGCCCATCACTATTACCAAATTTAACTTTTTTATAATCATCAATAAAACCTACCACACCAAAAGTTAGCGTGACTAATAAAGCAACCCAAACATAACGACTATCCAAATCCCCCCATAACAAGGTGCTTGCCGCAATACTAACTAAAATAAGTGTGCCTCCCATCGTAGGAGTACCCGCTTTTTCAAAATGACTTTCAGGTCCATCATCACGAACACTTTGACCAATATTTTTATTGCTCAATCGGCGAATCATTGTCGGGCCTACAACAAAGGAAATAATAAGTGCCGTTAAAGCAGCACAAATTGCACGTAATGTGAGGTATTTAAAAACGCCAAAACCCACATCAAACTGTGCTAAATAATCAAATAAATACAATAACATGTCTAATTTTTCACCTTGTCTATTAAACCATCCACAACAACTTCCATCTTTTGAGACCTTGAACCTTTTACTAATAGCATGACATCACTATTGATTTCTTTTTGTACTGCCGTTATTAAATCTTCTTGTTTTGCATAATGACTGGCTGCGTCACCGAATGCTTCCACCGTAAATTTGGTTAGCTCACCGGTTGCAAATAACCGCGTCACGCCTGCTTGTTTAATAGTTAAACCCATTTCTGTATGCACTTGTTTACTTTCAGTCCCCAGTTCACCAAACTCACCTAATGCAACCCAACACTCCTTTTCTGAACCTTGCATTGCATCCAAAGCAGCCTGTAAAGAAGCAGGGTTAGCGTTATAACTATCATTAATAACTTGATAGCCTTCTGGCGAAACACTTAATTGCAGTCGCCCTTTTACTGCGTTGAGTTTCTCTAAGCCTTGTTTTATTTGTTCAATTCCAATACCGAATGCGATACAAGCAGCACTGGCAGCTAACGCATTAATAACATTATGCTCACCTGCTAACGCTAAATTAATCGATGTGCTCTGTTGATTAACCTTCAAATCAAATGTGCTTATAAATTGACCATTCTTTATGGTGTTACTGATATTTTCAGCACGAACATCGGCTATATCATTTAAGCCAAAAGAAAGGCACGTTCTTCGCCCTGCTATTGCGCGCCATAAATTAAAATAATCATCATCCGCATTTAAAATTGCGATTCCACCTTCATCCAGTGACTCAATAATTTCTGCCTTTGCCGATGCCACACCATCAATACAGCCAAAACCCTCTATATGGACTGCTGCTGCATTACTAATAATGACAACATCGGGCTTTGCATAATGACTGCTATATGCAATTTCATCAGCATGATTGGCACCCATTTCAATCACTGCAAACTCATGCTCTTGCTTTAATCGAAGTAAAGTTAAAGGCACACCAATGTCATTATTAAAATTACCTAAAGTCGATAAAACTGATGATTTCACCGCTAAAATAGCACTAACCATCTCTTTTATAGTTGTTTTTCCATTGCTACCCGTAATAGCACATAGCTTAACTTGAGATTTATCTCTGATCGCACCCGCTATCTCAGCTAATGCAATACGCGGCTCTTTAACCACAATTTGCGGCAGTTTCGATGCAACTTTCTGGCTAAGCAATAATGCTGCTGCACCTGAGCTTTCCGCTTGCTCAATAAAATCATGACCATCAAAGCGCTCACCTTTGATCGCTACATATAAAGCTTTATCAGCAAGAGCACGCGTATCAATACTGACATTGCTTATCACTCTGTCTGCACTGTACAGCTCGCCTTTTACTAGCTGATTAATTTCATGTAACGTAAGGTCTATCATTAACTAATTAATTCCTGCACTAAAGCTCTATCACTAAACGCTGTCTTAACACCGTTAACCTCTTGGTATTCTTCATGCCCTTTACCAGCAATTAAAACAATATCGCCCTTGTCGGCGTTTGCTATTGTTTGCTTAATTGCGCTTTCTCTATCGGAAATACAACTTATTTTTTGCATATCCAAACCCATGACAATTTCATCAATAATCAACTGACTACTTTCAAATCGCGGATTATCATCGGTAACAATCATCTCATCAGCTAACTGTGCTGCAATACGCCCCATCTGACTACGCTTACCTGTATCTCGGTTACCACCACAACCAAAAACCACTTTTAATTGTCGATTACAATGTTGCCTTAAAGTCGTTAATACTTTTTCCAAGGCATCCGGCGTATGCGCATAATCCACAATAATCAATGCCTCATTTTTAGCTTTGAAACATTCCATTCTGCCAATAATTGGCTTCACTTTACTTGCGGCTAAAACACTGGTTTTTAATGACTCACCTTGCATTAATAAAACAGCAACTGCCGCCAAAATATTTTGCAAATTAAACTCGCCCAATAAAGCAACATTTAATGCTGCATGTTGTTCATTCCAAAACACATCACAAACAATACCCTCTGTTGTATATTGAATATTTTTTGCGACTAAATTTTCATCGCTTTCAACAAGCAAGCTATAACTTAATACTTGAACCTGTGCATTAAGCCCTAATTTAATTCGCGCCGAATACTCATCGTCCGCATTTAATACCACAAACTTCAAACTGGGCCATTTAAATAGCTGATTTTTAGCTTGGAAGTAATTTTCCATGTTGCCGTGATAATCTAAATGATCACGGCTCAAATTATTAAAGACAGCACCTGAAAAATTAACGGCTTCCACTCTGCCTTGCTCTAGCCCATGCGATGACACCTCCATCGCAACATTCTTTATGCCTTGCTTAACAAACCTCGCTAAAAGCTTTTGTAAATCAAATGCATTTGGCGTTGTATTGTTAGACACTTGTAAATCGCCATACAAGCCTGAACCTAATGTACCTATCACCGCAGTCGACTCCATCATCTGAGCCAAAAATTGACTGCATGATGTTTTCCCATTCGTCCCTGTAATACCAATTACTTGCAGGTTTTCTGCTGGCTCCTTATAAAAACGACCGGCTATCTGCCCTAATTTTTTATTTAATCCTTCAATCGCAATTAAACATTTAAAGCCTAACTTCTTAGCTACCGCTTGCCCCCCCTGCGCGGGATCATAAACAATAGCAACAACACCTTGTTCAATAACATCTTCTGCATAGTGCATTCCATGCTGTTGACTGCCTGCTAGCGCAAAAAAAACATCACCTTTTTTTATACGGCGGCTATCGAGTTCAATTTGAAAAAATTCAACATCATTTTCAACTTTTGCTAAATCTTTCAGTAATTTTGATAGCCACATAAGCTTATTTTTTTAATAAAACATTCATCGTTTTCTCTTCATCTGGCGCTATATTCAACACCCTTAGAGCCCCTGCCATCACTTTAGAAAAAATAGGTGCTGCAACTTGGCCACCGTAATATTGCCCCGCTTGTGGCGTGTCAACCAAAACAGCAATCACTAACTCTGGATCACTTGCAGGAGCCATCCCGACAAAAACAGAAAGGTATTCACTTCCATAACCACCTTTACTAGCTTTTTTTACCGTTCCGGTTTTACCTGCAACCCGGTAACCATCAATTCTTGCTTGATAAGCTGTGCCATCTTTATGGACCACTTTTTCAATCATTTTCCGTACGGTTCTAGCTGTCTTAGCCGATAACACACGTACTGCATACTCATCTTTCTCTCGCTTCAGTAAACTGACGGAATGTAGTATGCCGTCATCCGCTAAAGCCGTATAAGACCGAGCTAATTGCAAAACTGACATCGATAAGCGATACCCAAATGATAACGTCGCTTGCTCAAATTTACTCCAGCCATCGTACTCAGGCAAAACACCACTAGCTTCCCCAGGGAAACCAACAGCCGCCGAGACACCAAAACCTAAATCATGATAAAAACGCCAAAAATAATCTGCTGGCATTGATAAAGCAATTTTACTTGCCGCCACATTGCTCGATTTTTTTAGCACATTACTTAAACTTAAAATGCCGTACCTGTGTCCATCTCGAACCCAGTTACGACCAATCTTATAATCTTTAGTTGAATACAGCTGCCGACGCTTAATAAAACCGCCATCAAGTGCCGCCGCCGCAACCAAAGGTTTCATCGTTGACCCTGGCTCAAAAACATCTGTAATCGCTCTATTTTTATAACGCTCTATTGTTAAATGCCGCCGCGTATTCGGATTAAATGCTGGCTGATTAACAACCGCTAAAATATTCCCAGTTTTCGCTTCCAAAATCACCAAGGAGGCTGACTTTGCTTTATGCCGACTTACGCCCGCCTTTAATTCTCTATACGCTAAATACTGTAAGCGCTGATCTATACTTAACTCTATATCTTGCCCAGCTTCTGGCTCTTTAATACTTTCAATATTCTGCTCTTCAATAACACGTCGCTTACCATCCCGTATTACTAATTTACTGCCTGCAACACCATTTAACTGGCTGTCATACATCAGCTCTAAACCTTCTTGCCCTCTATCATCTATATTAGTAAAACCTAACAAATGAGATGTTACTTCACCCGTTGGATAAAACCGCTTAAATTCCCTGATAAAACCAACACCAGGTAAATTTAATGTTTTTATTTTATTTGCTATACCGGGCGTTACTCGCCGTTTTAAATAGACAAACTTGCGTTTACTATTGGCATTAAATGCCCTTTCAACTTTTTTATTGGCTATTCCTAAAATTTGTGCAACTTTTCTTTTTGTCGCTCTATCTAATCGCGCACAATCTGCTTTAATTTTTTTGCTCGCTCTAGTCTCTTTTTTTTCTTCCTTTTTAGAGAAAGAACAATATTGAGGGTTAACCCAAATAGACTCAACAGGCGCACTGACAGCTAAACTTTCACCATTTTTATCTTTAATCTGCCCTCTATAGGCAGAAATTTTCACCTTACTAATATGCCGACTTCTTGCTTGCTTTTGCAAAAAATCAATATCAAATATCTGTAAATGCACCGCTCTAATAATTAATGCCAGCATAGCCAAAAACATGATGAAATACAGCCACTTTCTTCTTGCTGAAAAGTTTTGTTTTTTTAACTTTGGTTTCAGCATAATTACAGTTTTATATAAACAATTGCCTGCCTATCTAATGACATTAATTTCATCTTTTTACGCGCAATTTTTTCCACCCGATTATGGCCTGAAAGCATTTTTTTTTCTAACACTAAACGTCCCCAACTTACTTCTAGCTGGTCTAAAACTTGCTTTGCTTGTTGTATTTCAATAAATACTTTACGTGACTCATACTTACTATAAATAACACTTAAACCTGAGCACATAAAAAGTAACAATAATGCCGAAATCAACAATTTGTTCATTCAGGCTATTTACGCTCTGCTACACGCATAACCGCACTACGCGCTCTTGGATTTTCGTTTAACTCCTCTTGCCCGGACTTAATCGCTTTACCACATTTTTTTAAACGTAATAATGCCTCCTGCTCTGCTAACATAGGTAACTTTGAATCCGTATACCGCCCTCGCGATTCATCTCGAATAAAACGCTTAGCTATTCGATCTTCTAGGGAATGGAATGAAATAACCGCCATTCTGCCCTCAGGCTTTAAAACATTAACTGCTTGCTCTAACACCGACTTTATTTCATCTAACTCACGATTAACTGCAATTCTGACAGCTTGAAAAGTTCGTGTCGCTGGGTGCTTATGCTTTTCTTTGTAAGGAATTGCTTCTACCACCAAATCAGAAAACTGCTTTGTTGTTTCCAACTTTGTCTCTAATCTCTGTGTAACAACAGCATTCGCAATACGCCGCGCAAATTTCTCTTCACCATAGTCAAACAATACTTGCACCAAATCTTTTTCAGAAACTGTTGCCAACCATTCCGCTGCCGATAACCCAGTCGTGCAATCCATTCGCATATCTAACGGGCCATCTCGCATAAAACTAAAACCTCTTGCTGCATCATCTAATTGAGGTGATGACACACCAAAATCCATTAAGATGCCATCAACTTTCCCCAACCAGCCTCTATTTTCAATCACTTCTTGTAACCTAGAAAAACAGCAGTGCTCTAGTTCAAATCGTGAATCTTGAAGCATTTCCTGTGCAAAATCAGATTCAATTGCATCCCTATCTCTGTCCAATGAGAGTAACTTCCCTTCAGGGCCTAATTGTTTAAGTATGCCATTACTGTGACCGCCTCGCCCAAAGGTACAGTCAATATAAATGCCATTTGGCTTTATCTTTAATTCACGTAAAGCTTCGTTATAAAGTACAGGTAAATGCATCGTTTTAGCCCTTAGAATGAAATATTATCTAAGGCGTCTAAACCTTCATCATCATCACTTTCCATCCAAGCATTTTCTTTTGCTTTCCAAGCTGCTTCATCCCAAATTTCAAATTTATTCAGTTGCCCGACTAACATCATTTTTTTATTCATCCCTGTAAATTCTCTTAATTTATCTGATAGCAATAAACGCCCTTGTTTATCCATCACAGCTTCTGTTGCATTACCAATAACAAACCGGCGTAACTTCCCAGCCATCTTATTCATTGTGGGTAATTTACTAATCGATTTTTCCAGCTCTTCCCACGCAGGCAAAGGATATAACCATAAACACCCTGGCTCACCAACCCCTTTTTCATTAATGGCTATGGTCACGACCATCTGACTATCGCAGCATTCGTTTAATTCTTCACGGTAACGGGTAGGAATCGCAAAACGACCTTTTGCATCCAAATTAATAGCGGTTACACCTCGAAACATTTCCCGCCTCCCCTTTACTCAGAATTAACACCAAAAAAAACTACTTATCGCCACTTTTCACCACTTGGGTACAATAATAATTGCCCTACATTTTTTAGTCAAGGCGCTACCCAGATTAAATTATCTTTCCCCTACAATAACTTAGGTTTTTTTTAAACCACTAAAAATATCGATAAATTACTGGTTAAAAAAATATTGCCTATCAATTATTTATTTATTTTTGTTAATGTAAATTCTAGGTTTTATATATAAGATTTCCCTAACACTAAAAAATCCACTCAACCGCACTACTTGCGAATAAGTTTCAGGCAATAAAAAAGCCCCTAAGTTGCCAATAAATATTGCAACTTAGGAGCTTTAAAAGCGTCTATTTAGGCTTAATTAGCCTAATAATCACTTACATATTATTACCGCACTTACCTTCACCACATTTACCTTCCCCGCCTTTCTTCATTACTTTTTTAGCATTAGGCATCGCTTTATTTCCCGCACATTTTCCTTCTACTGTTTTTTCTAAAGCGCCTTTAGGCATCATACTAGCGCCACACTGTCCTTCGCCACATGCGCCATCTTTCATTTTTACAGCATCTTTTTTAGAGTCTGCTTTTGCTAGTTGCATATAACCGTTATCTAGCTCATTGAAAGAAAAGGGGTTATTTTCTGGGACTGAATCAATCTTTGTTTCTGCATTCACACTCGTCAACCCACCCAACAAAGTTGTACCGACTGCAATCGCTAAAGGTGCTTTTTTAATTATCATCATTATTTCCTATATATTAATTAATTAGTTAAAAAGATAGTTGCCAATCCTAGGAATGACATGAAACCAATAACATCGGTAACTGTTGTAAGCAGTACCCCACCTGCCAATGCAGGATCAATTCCTTTTTTCTGTAAAAATAGAGGAATTAATACACCGGCTAAAGAGGCGCAACATAAATTAATAATCATCGCTCCACCCAACATGAAACCAAGACCCCAGTTTGAAAACCATAATGCTGCAAGCGATGCGACTACAATAGACCAAACAACACCATTAACCGCTCCAATGGCTATTTCTTTCACTAAGAATTTCATTGTATTTGATGCGCTAATTTGATGCAGTGCTAACCCTCGAATAACCAATGTTAAGGTTTGACTTCCAGCAATTCCACCCATACTTGCTACAATCGGCATTAACACAGCCAACGCTACAATTTCTGCGATTGTTGCTTCAAATAAGCCAATCACCCATGAGGCTAAAAATGCAGTAAATAAATTAACCCCCAACCAAACAGCTCGGCGTCTAGCACTGACTAAAATAGGTGCAAATAAATCATGCTCTTCATCAAGGCCTGCCGAGCTTAATACCACATGCTCAGCTTCATCTCTTACAATATCCAAAACATCATCAATAGAGACACGGCCTTTTACAGTGCCCTGCTCATCAACAACAGCAGCAGATAAAATATCATATTGCTCAAATAATAAAGCAACATCTGTTACCGCCATATTCAAGGCAATTGCTTTTTCTGTCGACATAATATTTGAGACAATAAGATGCGTATCACTTGTCAATAGCGTTGATACATGCATCATTCCTTGGTATTGATCAACTTTATCGACAACAACCAAGCTATCCATATTTGTTGCCATTTTAGGCTGACTTCGCAAAAATTGTAAAACAGCCTCAACGGTTAAATCTGCCTGAATCGTTAAGACACCTAAGTCCATCACACCAGCCGCCGTTCGACCATCATATGATAAAGCCGTCTCTAGCCGGCTATCGCCTTTTTTCTCTAGAACTTTGTCGCGCACCATAGCAGGAAATTCACCCACTAAAACAGCTAAGTCATTAATATCTAAATCATTACTTGCATCAATTAAATTTTGCGCTGTTGCCTGCTCTATCAAGCCTGTACGCACCTCTCCTTGTAAAATAACTAACACATCCCCCATCATTTCGGGTGAAATAATCGCCCAAATCTGGTTTCTATAATCAATAGGGAGCGAACTCAGTAATAATGCGATTTCTGCAGGATATAAACCGTGTAAATGCCCTCTTGCGTCATAAAGCGCATTACCGTCAAGGTCATTCATAATTTGTTCTAAATGTAGATCTGATTGCTCTTGCGCTATGCTTACTGACATATTTATCCTTTGCTTATTACCGTTTAAAACTTTGTAAGTATGTGCTCTAACTTTTTTAAAAAAAATACTTACAAAATCTATACCTTAGATACTACTACTCATGTTTAAACACTTAAGATACCGCCTGATTTTATATAAAATATTATCAGGCGGCTTAAATCTTTAAGCTCTATGTGCTTTTGATTTTTCTTTATGCTTGATAATTTGGCGATCTAATTTATCAACCATGTGATCAATAGCCATATACATATCTTCTTGTGTATCGTCTGCAAATAATTTCGCACCGCTAATCTGTACAGTCGCTTCGGCTTTCTGCGCTAATTTCTCAACTGTTAAAATCACATGAACATCAACAACGTTATCAAAATGACGCTTTAATTTGCCGATTTTTTCTTCCACATGCTGTTTCATTGCTGCTGTTACTTCGACATGATGACCTGTTATGCTAACTTGCATATCCTTCTCCTAATTATAATGCTCTGATAAAAATAATTTTGTATTGTACTACTTTCTTACAAAAGCCGCTTTCTTTGGCTTGATGATGGAATAGAACTAGCATCACGATACTTCGCTATTGTTCGTCTCGCAACATTTATTCCTTTCTCTTTTAGTAACTCCGCCATTTTATTATCACTCAACGGCTTTACTGGGTTTTCATTACTCACTAATTCTTTTATAAAGGCTCTAATAGCAATGGCCGAACACTCTCCGCCACTGACAGTTGAAACATGACTAGAGAAAAAATACTTAAATTCAATAACACCACTGGGTAAGTGCATATATTTCTGCGTAGTGACTCTCGATATGGTTGATTCATGCAATTCTAATTCTTCAGCAACATCCCTTAGCACCATAGCTTTCATTGCAATCGCCCCATGCTCAAGAAATTCTATTTGCTTTGCTACAATACTTTTTGCCACCCGTAATAACGTATCATTTCTACTATGTAAACTTTTAATAAACCAGCGTGCTTCTTGTAAATGCTCCTTCATACTGGTGTTATCTTTACTGCTATCAGCTCGTTTAATTAAACCAGAATAAAAAGGATTCACTCGTAACCGTGGTGAGATATCAGGATTCAACTCCACCCGCCACTCACCCTCTACTTTACTAACAAAGACGTCGGGTACTATATACTCTGATACTTTCACCGCAATCGCTTCGCCCGGCCTTGGATCTAATGAACGAACCAAGCTAATAATATCAGCTAACTTAGATTCAGAGACTGCTAATTTTTTCATTAATTTGGCAATATCTTGAGCAGCCAATAAATCCAAAAACCGCTCAACAAGCTCTAGCGCTTCTGTTTTGTAAGGTGTCGCATCCTCAAGCTGCAATAATTGTAGCCGCAAACTATCCTGTAAATTTTCTGCCGCAACACCTGGCGGATCAAACTGCTGCACTCGGTGCAAAGTAGTATAAACTTCTGCAAGCTCTAGCTCATCTAACTGCAACAGCATAGCTTGATGAATATCATCTACCGACATACTTAGAAAACCACCGTCATCTACCGCATCAATAATAGCAACGGCCAAAACATGATCCCTGTCCGTAAACGGTTGCATTTCCATTTGCCACATTAAATGATCTTGTAAACTTTCTGCCTTACTTCGTTGCGTCTCAAAATCAGGAAAATCATTATTTGCAGCAGGAGCCGCTGCCGCTCCCATTTGCACTGATTCAAACACATCATCCCACGAAGTATCAATGGGTAGTTCATCGGGAATATCTGATTGCGACCCTTCACTTTTTATTTGATCACTAATATCTACTTTTTCTTCCACAAACTCCTGGTTTTGCATTGATGACGACTCATCCTCCTCTACTTCCAGCATCATGTTGGAATCCAAAGCCTGCTGAATTTCTTGCTGCAAATCAAGTGTCGAAAGCTGTAGCAGCTTAATCGCCTGCTGCAACTGAGGGGTCATTGATAATTGCTGCCCCATTCGAAGCTGTAATGACTGCTTCATTTATACTCCATTACTAGCCTTATCATCATAAACTGAAATTCTCACCCAAATAAACACGTCTCACCTCTTCATTCGCCACAATTTCTGCCGAACTTCCTTCCGCAATGACTTGCCCCGCATTCAGTATATACGCTCTATCACAAATACCTAATGTCTCTCTCACATTATGCTCCGTAATTAACACGCCTATATTACGCTCTTTTAAATGCGAAATAATCCCCTGTATTTCTAACACAGAAATAGGGTCAACCCCTGCAAAAGGCTCATCTAATAAAATAAATTTAGGGTTTGTGGCTAAAGCACGTGCAATCTCTACCCGTCGTCGCTCCCCACCCGACAAGCCCATGCCTATATTATCGCGTATATGTGAAATACTAAACTCTTCTAATAATTCATCAATAATCTGCTCTCTTTGTGCTTTTGTTAACTCTTTTCTTAATTCCAAAACAGCACGCAAATTATCTGCAACACTTAATTTTCTAAAGACAGACGCTTCTTGAGGCAAATAACCAATGCCTAATCGCGCCCTTTCATGCATAGGGTAAGCCGTCACATCTTTATCATCATAAAATATCTGCCCTGCATCCGCTTTTACCAAGCCGACTAGCATATAAAAGCTGGTCGTTTTACCGGCACCATTTGGCCCAAGTAAACCTACTATTTCATTACTATGAACTCGTAAAGAGACGTCAGATACAACCGACCGCTTACCATAAACTTTAGCTATTTTTTCTGCTCTTAATTCTGTCATTAATCTTTATTAGCTTCGCTACTTGGCTGCAATGTTACATGTACACGTTTATCACTCAACTCCACATCACCCGCTTTAATCACTTCACTATTAAGATTATATTCAATATATTCACTTGCCGTTTTATTACTACCTTGCCACAAAACAGCTTTGCCAGTCATAATTAATCGCTTACTAACTGGATTATAGTTAACCTTCAAAGCTTTACCGTGCAAATCTTCCTTTCCCTCTTCTGCCGCTTGTTTCATCTTAACAAGATTTCCAGTTGCAATCATTTCTTGTATTTCTCGTTTATCATCCATATAAATCACAACTTTATCGGCATCCAAGCGCAAGCCTCCCTGAATAATAATGACATCGCCAGTATAAATACTCACTCCGTCCTTATCATCAAAAAAACCAGAATCTGATTCTAATGTAATCGGCTCTTTGCTATCGCCCTCAAGTGCAACAATAGAGGGTACAAATAAAATTAGGACTAAAAAATAACTTATTCTTTTTATATTATTTATAAACATGTAAGCCCTTTACTCTAGATAGCAACTCTATTCTCAGTGGAGATTCATAAAAAAGTTTCATTCCAATCCCTGAGACTGTATCTTGCTCGGTCACCATTTCAGCCCATTCTGCCGTTTCAGCATAAGCCTTCTTAGGTTCTACCATTAAATTGCTGGTTTGAATATCAACCTGCTGCACTTGCTCAGATGCACTTCGTTTTATATCCACATGCCCTTGGAGAAAAAGCGACTCGCCTGAATCAGCCAACAAACCTTCTTCAGAGCTAATTATCCACGGTGGAGTTGCCACTTTAAATACCGTATTAACAGGTTTAATTAATTTAACTTCAGCGCTATCACGATAATGCACCGCATAATCAGCAGATAATTGGCTACTCGGCAAACCAAACTCATCCATTTGTAATTTGGTATAACCCACTGAAAAATAATCCACATCATGCTCAGTTTTAGCTAACTGTTTAAGCTCTACCCTTTCCGGTGTGCGCTTTAATATCCACATAGAAAAAGCAGCCAATAAAATTAAAGCCGCTAAGCCTTTATAATTCGGCGCCATACTTATGTTTTAAATGACTCAACCAAAGCATCCATCTTGCCCTGCGCTTGTAAAATAAAATCACACACTTCACGCACCGCACCTTGTCCACCGGATAATTCCGTTTGCCAGTCAACATAAGGCAAAACCTGCTCATTTGCATTTTTTACTGCAATCGCGAAACCAACACGTGTAAAAACAGGTAAATCAATTAAATCATCACCAACATGCGCTAACTCATCCGCTGCACAGCCTGTTTTATGCAAAATCTCTTCTATTGCGAGGCTTTTATCTAGCTGCTCTAGATACACTAATTTAACACCCAGCATTTCCATTCTTAATTTAACCGGCTTAGAACCACGCCCAGAAATAACCGCAATTTCAATCCCTGCTTTTTGCATTAACTTAATACCTAAGCCATCTTGTACATTAAAGCCTTTATATTCATTGCCTTTATTATCAAAAAATAAAGTGCCATCGGTTAAAACGCCATCCACATCTAAAACCAGTACTTTAATTTTTTTAGCTTTATCGATTCTACTTTGCATACACCCTACTAGGTCTTATTTTATTAATAAATTATGGCTGACTAAATAGTGACCATCAATGTACTTTGATAAATAACCCACTGATAATAAAGGTAAGCCGATAGCAATCCTCCACCTTCCCAGCGATTGATTTTACCCAGCTTAAGAAAGCTCGCTCCCATAAGAAATAAAACAGCGGTAAAAGCCAGTAGAACTGGGAAATCACGTCCTAATACACTTGCATCAACTAAGCCTGGAGCAATCAATGCAGGTAAAGAATAAACGGCTAAAAGGTTATACACATTAGAGCCAATCACATTACCAATCGCTAAATCATCCTCTCCTTTCAACACGCTACTGATAGAAGCAGCAAGCTCTGGCAAACTAGTCCCTAAAGCAACAATCGTTAACCCTATGACTAAATCACTAACTCCCATCGCATGCGCAATATTAACTGCCGCCCAAACCAAAACTTTAGAGCTAATTAATAAGCCGATTAAACCACCGACTAAATAGAACCATGCTTTGTTATTTGACATTGCATCAGGCAACTCACTTTCCATTTCTTGCGTTAACACATCCTTATTTTTTCGTGCTTTCAGCGCAGATTGAATTAGCCAATATAAAAAAGCAGCTAAAACAAGCAGCATCAAAATACCGTCTAGAACACTTAAGCCATCTAAAGATAATAGATAGCAAAAAATACTAATCGCCATTAAAACAGGCAATTCTCGTTTTAATAAGCTAGAGTGAAAAGCAAGTGGTGAAATTAAAGCAGTACAGCCTAAAATCAATCCCATATTGGCAATATTAGAACCAATTGCATTACCAATGGCTAAGCCTGGATTCCCCTGAAAAGAGGCAATAGAAGCAACAAGAATTTCGGGCGCAGAAGTCCCTAAGCCCACAACAGTCAAACCAATCAATAAGGGAGAAACCCCAAAGTTTTTTGCGACTGCAGAAGCGCCATCCACAAACCAGTCTGCCGCATAAACTAAAACAACTAACCCTAAGGCTAAAGCAAGATAATCCATCTGAATATTTTATATTGGTTTAAAAATTGCTTATTGTGCCATAAAAAAGGCGGTAACACCTCAATCACTTGAGTTATCACCGCCTTTTTTATGTGTGCAGAACACCGACTTACTCTTATTTATTTTTAACAGTTACTTTTACTAACGAATCAAACCTAATCGAAATTTTATTAGAGGCTAAATTTATTTTCATAAACTACTTATCTTGCCAGTGCCAAAATTCAATTAAAAAATATTTACCAACATATTTATGATCGACCTCTTTAATAAAGGCCATAAAATTTAATGTTATGCTCAATATCGTAGATAAAAGATATTATTTCTTTACCATACCCTTTAGCATTAGATAGAATCCAATGCAGCTTTAAAAAGCCTATTTCCTATAGGTCCTACCCAATTTACCAACCTAATAAGATCACTCTTTAAGTCATTTAATACGACTTCCATATCGAAATTATGTACAATCATCAATGCAAAAATCATTAACAAAAAAGCACCTATTACCAAAATTACCAAACACCCACAACAGCCCATTCTTTTAGGTTCTAAAGGTTTTTTCGACAGCGAAAATAATTCATAAATACTTATTTTCGGGCTACTTTCTACGTCAAAATCAGGTACTTTTGCAGACTTACCACCCTCTGGTGTACTCGCTACTCCGATTTTGTTAATTTGCCATTTCTTAAAGTCTATAGACTTATGATTTGATCGCTCAATCCAAAGTCTACGCCTCGTTCCTGGAGCAATATCATCCCAAATATAAGACTTTCCCACGATGTAATTATCAGCATCGACCTCATGAATTTCAAATTGGACCCGCTTCCAAATATTAGACGTATTTTCTACCCCAAAACCAAAATAATATGACTCAAAAGTTGATGTTTTAGTTCCTCCTCCCGAGATACCACCAAAAGCATTTGTACCAACTGACTCAACGTATGAGCTGTAGTTAGTTTCTGCTGATATATTAAGTGTAATAGTTAGCTCAGGGGCAATAGGAAGAAGTCCCGTAAGCTTGCTTGCATCTAATAACCTTCTAGTTTTTCTTTCTGCCATAACTCACCCTTAAAAACACAATAAAAATAGTAATACACCTACCGAATTAAACTAAGGAGCGCGCAAGCTTCATATGGGCTACTTGATGTTACCTATCTGTAATCGTAAGTCATTTATAATGAGGATTGAAAATAGGCTCTCTGCGTAACATCAATTAGGTGTGTCCAAAATTTTAAGCATACTCCCTCACGGCGATAAGAATACGGCCGCTTGCTTTCATCAAGACATCGATGCAATCATCTCGGTCATTTTTTCAATCACAATCATCTCAGCGGCTTCGCGTACTTGCTCTTGATGATCTGCCACTACATTCTCTTTTAAATCTTTATATAAAATATCCAAAAAGAGTTTAAATGATTCATTTTTCACCTCAATACCGTTAACTTCTATCTTTAAATTGAGGTTTTCAGGGTCATAATCACCTTTGCCGACTACTGCCTTTATTTTTTCATTTTCAGCACTTAAAACCGACATAGCTAAAAGTGAACGCTCTTTTAATTCCCTATCAAAATCAATCAGACTCATATTAAATTCCTTGTTTAATTATTTTCAATAATTAGCTAAATCATAGTTATCAATATCCCAAAAACAAGACACGCTATTAATAGCACCGATCTATACCTTTATACCTATCACACTTGAAGATGCCGTTTTTTCAACCGCTGGGATAATGAAAATCTAGTTTTTTATCTTATTTTTGTCATATTTAAACGATGTGTTTTTATTCCCACGAAGAATCACGCTGCCATTAAGTTAAGGATTTATCCGTATGATGGTACGCTGGCTTTAGCCTGCTTTCTATCTGAAACAAGCAGGCTAAAGCCAGCGTACCAGCTGTTCTATTATGCCTAACTTAATGGCAAAAAATCGGAATAAAAAGTAAATTTACTTTATGCGTCAGAAATTAATGATTTTCATCAGCCCACCCAACCGCTCCCTTTGGAGAGGGATTCTAAAAACAAAACATACACAAGTCACGGTGACATAACCATAATAAAGGTTATAATCAGAAAAATTCATTTACGCAAAAGCCGAATGCCCAT
>DAOUSK010000167.1 GCA_030627265.1 Methylococcaceae bacterium | reverse complement strand
TATCATAAAGATGTAAATGCACTTGCGGCAAAGCCAGTAATTTTTCGCTAGCAGGTACGCCACCAATGAAATTTTGCATCGCTGAATAGCCGAGGGAATGCGTGGAGCCTAAAGGCATATCCGTAATAGCACGTAAATGATTTTCAAACTGACTGGTTTCAGAGCCTTCAATGGTCCAGTGGCCTGAATTATGCACGCGTGGGGCAAACTCATTAGCCACGATGGTGTCACCCACAACAAACAGCTCTAAAGCCAAAGTGCCAACATAATCTAAAGCCTTTAATAAGGTATCAATATAAGCTTCTGCTTTTTGCTGTAAAGGGTCGTTACGGGTATTTTTAGCTAAGCGTAAAATACCTTTGTCGTGGGTGTTTTCTGATAAAGGATAATAGGCAATTTCACCAGAAACACTGCGGCTTGCAATAATAGACACTTCACGTTCAAAAGGAACAAAGCCTTCAATCACGCAGGGTGAATTTTTAACTGCTTGCCATGCTTCAGTTAAATCATCTGCGCTTTTTAAAACGACCTGTCCTTTGCCATCATAGCCAAGGCGGCGTGTTTTTAAAATGGCGGGGTAGCCAATGTCAGGCATCGCTTGTTGTAAATCTTGTAAGCTAGAGATTGCTTTAAAAGGGGCCGTTGCAATACCTAAGTCTTGTAAGAATGTTTTTTCGGTGATTCTATCTTGCCCGACAGATAATGCTTTTGCAGGTGGGTAGACAGGGGTTTTTTCACTTAAAAAATCAATAATTTCGACAGGAACATTTTCAAATTCGTAAGTAATAATATCTGCTTCTTCTGCTAACTGAGACAGTAGGGCAGGGTCGGTATAATCACCGACTAAGTGTTTACCGCTATCGGCTGCGCAAGCAATGGGTGTTGGGTCTAAAAAGATAAATTTAAGGCCTAATGGCTTGCCTGCTAAAGCAAGCATACGAGCTAATTGCCCTGCGCCTAAAACCCCAATAACCATTAAGCCATCTCCCTTGGGTCAGAATTGGCAAGTACATTGTCTGTTTGAGATTGGCGAAAAGCATTCAGTGGTGCTTTAAACTCAGTATGCTTATTAGCAACAATAGCCGCCGCTAATAAAGCTGCATTGATTGCCCCCGCCTTACCAATCGCTAGAGTGCCGACAGGAATACCTGCGGGCATTTGTGCAATTGACAGCAAGGAATCCATGCCATTTAAGGCTTTAGATTGAACAGGTACACCTAAGACGGGCAATGCTGTTTTTGCTGCCGTCATACCCGGCAAATGTGCTGCGCCACCCGCACCAGCAATAATGACTTCTAAGCCTTTACCTTCTGCGGTTTCTGCATAACTAAAAAGTTTATCAGGCGTACGATGAGCTGAAACAACATCTACCTCGAAAGGGATGCCTAATTGCTCTAATTTTTCAGCTGCAAAGCTCATTGTGTCCCAATCAGATGTAGAACCCATGATAATACCGACTAATGCAGTCATTCTATGCTCCTTACGGATGTAGATATATACTCAAATTAAAACAGAAAATGCTTTAATTATTTCGTTAAAAAACCCTCTATTTTACCTGTGTCCTAATTATTTACAAACTTATAAAGCAGAAGGCGTATTTTTTCTTTTTAATGACGTGCTATCTGTGCTTATAAACCCAGCTGAATACTTATTAATATCAAGTATTTTCAATTGCTTATAGAATAATTAGGCGAAAATTTGTTTTTCTTTTTTTAGAGGAATAAACTACAAAATAGCTTAAAAGAAAAAAGGCAAATAGCATGGGACACTTAAATTTTGAATCCTTTCCGGCCATTCCTTATTACGATATCGTTGAATTATTAGGAGAAAGCCTTAATGCGTTCACTTATAAAGCCGAAGCAAAAGATAATCCCGGTAAATTCTTTGTTATAAAAATCTTAAAACGCTTAATTAATAGTACTAGCCAATGCCATTTTTTTACTCAAAAAATTGAACGGTTAAAAATTATCCACGATTCTCGTGCGATTATACCGGTCAGTTTTGACTATTCTAGTGATGTGCAATTTATCGTTAGCCCCTTTTTCCCCGGACAACCCCTGAATGTTTTTTTTGCTGAGCAACAGAATAAAATTAGCTTAAATGATTTTTTTAATTTAGCAACAGAGCTAAGCTTAGGCATTAATACCATACATGAAGCGGGCATTATTCATGGGGGAATTAAACCCAATAATATTTTAATTCAAGCAGAAACACAGGCAATTCGTATTGTTGATTTTTTAAACCCTGTTGATATTCAAGAAATCAGCCATTTTATTTATGATCGAGATTTTGTAGAAAGCACGCTAGCCTATACCTCGCCAGAGCAAACAGGACGAATTAATCATCGAGTTGAATTTTCTACCGATATTTATTCGTTAGGTATTATCTTTTATCAATTATTGACGGGACGACTGCCTTTTGCGACGGCAGACCCCTTAGCACTTATTCATTCACATTTAGCCGAAGAAGCGCAACCCATTCATGAAGTCAATTCTGAAATTCCCGACATATTGAGTCAAATGGTTGCCAAAATGTGCGCTAAAGAGCCAGAAAAACGCTACCAAACAGGGATAGGTTTATACGCTGATATTGTGCGTTGTATGAATGAGTATCAACAAACAAAAACTATCACACCCTTTATCTTAGGTTTACGGGACCATACGCGACGAGTTATTTTTATCTCCAAAATGGTGGGTAGAGATAAAGATGTGCGGCTAGTTTTAAAGGAATATACAAAATTAACCTTAGGAAAAGGATTTCAATCGGCCTTTATTTCAGGCTTGCCAGGAATTGGTAAAACGCGGCTTATTCAGGAATTGCAGCAGCCGTTAGTGGAAAATGAAGGCTATTTTACCTCGGGGAAATTTGATCAATATCAAAAAAATATTCCTTATAGTTCTCTTATTCAGGCGTTACGTAACCTTATTCGAACTTTTTTAACTGAAAGTGATGACAGAGTAGATGAGTGGAAACAGCAACTTTTAGCGGCTTTAGGGGGGCAAGCTAAAGTCATTACAGATGTTATTCCCGAACTTAGTGTTTTATTAGGCGAGCAAGCCGATGTGATTGAGCTGCCCCCTGTTGAGGCTCGTAACCGTTTTAATAACTTACTGGGTGCATTTTTAGCTAATTTAAGTAGAAAAGAACATCCGCTAGTATTATTTATTGATGATTTGCAATGGTGCGATAGTGCAACTTTTGATTTTCTACAGCATTTATTTGCTAATACTAAAGATTACCCCAATTTATTTTTTATTGGAGCCTATAGAAATAATGAAGTTGGTGCGGCACACCCCTTATCTTTTTTATTAAAATCGATAAAAGAAAGAGGTTTAAAGCCGCAAGAGTTACGCGTAGGGGCATTGAACCATCAGGCCTGTCATGAAATGGTTGCTTATATTTTAGATTTGCCCTTACAAAAAACCGAAAATCTTGCGGTATTTTTAGCAGAATTAACGGAAGGAAACCCACTGTTTGTTAGTGAAAGTCTATCTTGGCTCAATGCCGAGGAGCTGTTAGTTTTTAGTGACCAAGGGCAGTGGCAGTGGATAATGGATAAAATCCGCCACTCCAGCATGCCAAATAGTGTTGTCGATATGTTTGGCTTGAAAGTTAAACAGCTAGGCAAACAAACCTTAGAGATAGTTAAAACTTGCGCTTGTATGGGCAAT
>DAOUSK010000102.1 GCA_030627265.1 Methylococcaceae bacterium | reverse complement strand
GCTTAGCCAAAAAGATAAGGCTAAACTTCTTTCCAATATGCGGGGTGCGTTCGCAGCTACTAATTCTATTGTCAATGCATTAGCAGCAGATGATATGCAAGCAGTTGCTGATTACGCTAGACCTTTAGGTTTTAAGGTAAGACAACAAAAAGGATCGGATGGATTACATGACGCTCTACCTCGATCATTCAAAATGCTAGGTAAAGCAATGCATCAAGATTTCGATAAAATTGCAGACGATGCGGAAACGCTTAAAGATCCAAAGCACACCTTACAGCAACTAGCAGCAGTCATGGGTAGTTGCCAAGGATGCCATGCAACCTTCCGCATTGAATCAGTTGATTCCATTGATTCCGAGGCTACTAAACCAGAGAAATCATTCTTTCAAAAACTATTTATGATGGAGTAAATATCATGAAAAAATCATTAATCAGTCTTATCGTTATATTAGTCACACTTAGCTCCTTTTCAATTCAGGCAGGAGGAAAAGGTCAAGGCAATGGTCGAGGCAACGGGCAAGGTTCGGGACAGCGCCAAGGAAATGGCTCTGGAGAGATGAAGCGAGAACGATCGCGAATTCATCAACAAGATTCAAGTCAATATCGGCAGAATACAGCACAAGAGAATCGCCGTACGATGAATCAAAATCGAAGTGGCTCCGTTACATCAACTAATTCAGCCCCAGTTCAACAATAATTTTTAAATTAACACTGTATTTTATAAATAAAAGGTAATTTTCATGAAATCAATCAAGAAAACAATTGTATTATTCTTGTCTTTAACTTTATTAACGCCCATTTTAGCTACAGCAAAAGGCGGCCAAGGAAATGGAGGAAATAATAGCCAAGCTGTTGTTACTGAATTATATCCAGAAGATGAAACTACGTTATTGTGGATGCGTGAAGAGGAGAAGCTAGCTAGAGATGTATATCTAGCTATGGACGCGCGCTGGAATAAACCGGTATTTAGAAATATTGCCAGTTCCGAGCAAAGCCATATGGATGCTCTATTAAGAAAAATTAATTCATTTGGCTTAGAAGACCCCGTGCTACCAGGAAAAGGTAAGTTTTATTTTGCTGAATTACAATCTTTATATGATGATTTAGTGGCAAAAGGTAAGAACTCTTATATTGATGCACTAGAAGTCGGTGCAACCATTGAAGATTTGGATATTAATGATTTGATAAAGGCCATTGCTGCCACTGAGAATCTAGCACTTAAAACGACCTATGAGAGCTTGCTAGAAGCATCAAAAAATCATTTACGTGCCTTTATCCGCCGATTAGATCAACAAGGAAAAACATACACACCCGTGTATATCAGCCAGGAATTATTTGATGCCATTATCGATGCGTAAATAAAGTGTAAACTCTGTCCCTGTCAACTTATCCCTGACAGGGGTTTATCATATCAAATCACTTACATGACAGCCCTCACTTCCGTACCAAAAGAACTTATCATTCTTTCCTATCATCCCTTTTCTTTCCACTAACTCAATAAAATTGAGTCTCCCCATTTAGGTCATTGCTCTATCGAAAGTAAAGTTAGTCAATCATCATGTTATAGTATTCTAATATTGCTTAGAGACTTACTTACCTACTTCCCCCCAGGTTTAATAATGAAAATAATACGATTTATATTGACTCTAGTTTTTACCAGTTATTTACTTTTTTCAATTTCCAATTTGCTGGGTATTAACGATGAAAATGCACCTATTGCTGTTCAATCGAGCGCCTCCAAGGATTACGCCAAAGTTTCTAGCATCTTGCAAAATAAATGTGTTGATTGCCACTCCCCAGGTATGACCAGAATGCCAATCTATTCTGAGTTGCCTATTGCCAAACAACTTATGGAGAATGATATTCAGCGGGGTAGCGCACGCTTTACCTTAAGTCCGAAGATATATAGTGGCGAAGAGGCTTTCACGCCTCTGATGTTGGCTAGATTAGAAGCTGTCATTAACAATAATAAAATGCCACTACCTCAGTACCTTGCTATGCACTGGAATGGTAGTTTAAGTACCGATGAAAAACAAACCTTGCTTACATGGATAGCTAATGAACGAAGCCGAAATCCATGGAGTAATGAATCCGCAGAAAATCATAAAGGCGAAGCGGTTCAGCCCCTACCTTTAAGTGTTGAATTAAACCCTGAAAAAGTGGCTCTGGGTAAACAACTGTTTCACGATACCTTGCTTTCGGGTGATGACACTTTATCTTGTGCATCTTGTCATGCTTTAAATAAGGGCGGAACCGATCAAGCTCCAGTTTCTACAGGAATTCGAGGCCAGCAAGGGCCAATAAATTCACCGACTGTATATAACGCAATGTACAACTTAGCTCAATTCTGGGATGGCCGAGCCAAAGACCTTCAAGCACAAGCCGCTGGCCCTGTCGCTAATCCAATTGAAATGGGTGCAGATTGGGACCAAGTAATTACTAAATTAAATCAAGTGAGTGATTACACCAGCGCTTTTAGAAAGCTCTATCCTGAACAAGGCCTAACGCAAACAACCGTGACTGATGCTATTGCTGTTTTTGAAGAGTCACTAATAACGCCTAACTCACGTTTTGACCAATATCTGCGTGGTACTGGAACAGCGCTAAATAACGATGAAAAAGCAGGCTATGAGTTATTTAAAAATAACTGCACTTCTTGTCATTTTGGCCCAGCATTAGGTGGCTTATCTTATGAAAAAATGGGTGTTAAAGAAGATTATTTCGCAATGCGCGGCGGTGATTTAACAGAGGTTGATAATGGCCGCTTTAATGTCACCAAAAATGAAACTGACCGTCATGCCTTTAAAGTTCCCGTACTACGTAACGTGGAATTAACTTACCCTTACTTTCATGATGGGTCTGTTAATGAATTATCTGAGGCCGTTCGTATTATGGGTGTCACTCAACTAGGAAAACATTTCAGTGAAGATGATATTCAAAAAATGGTGTCTTTTTTGAAAACCTTAACAGGGGAATATCAAGGTGTGTCGCTGTCGAGTTTAAAAGAGTAAACCAAAGATCATTCAACTTATAAAAAAGGGCTTTTAGAAAACCTTCTAAAAACCCTTTTTATTTCCCTAATGGTGATGAATTAATTTAATTCCTCACCTTTCTTATACTTTGCCGCTGCGTCTGTTTGTCCTTGTACAGTCCAGCCTTGCTCAACAAAACGATCAAAAGCTGTAGCTTGCCATTACTTGGCTGGATTATTCCCAATCGAAGGAACTTGCATAAGTTTCCGGCATTTCTAAGTCATTACTAGAAAACTCAAATAACATAAGAATTGTCCAATTTTTTGACCAAGCCGTACCTATCGTAGTAAACGAATGACTTTTTGAAGCGCCAGTCTTAGCATCACGTACACTTACTGAAAATTTAGCAATACTACGGTTTTTATCACTTGCGTATAAGGCAACTTCTGGTATGTCTAACTGCCCAGCAAAAGGAATAGGCACCCCCATTGCAGGTAGTCCTAATAAAAAACCGGTATTATCAATAGATAAAGCGCCCGCAGACACTTCAATAATTGTGTCTGCTTCATTCGCGTCATCAACTAGGGTCACTCCTGCATCAACCATATAGCGGCGAACACTATGCAAAGCGTAAGTATACCTATCTTTATCAGAATAAAAGCCTTTTGAATCTATATAGCTTTTGCCTAACTGACTACTAAGAACCGCTCGACCATCTTCAGACTCGCCGAATTTATTACTGGCGCGATCAGCAGCAGTAGATATTAACACTTGCTCTAATCCCGTGATTTTTGGTCTGGTGTTTTCCCAAGCTGTTCCACAAGCGGTTAAATTCATTGCTATTAATAGCGATAGTGCACTTTTTTTAAACACGATGACTCCTGTAATGATTTTTCTATAAAAAACTATAAAGCGTGACTCATTCTATAGTTTTTTATATAAAAATCATATAGCATTTTAAATTTACTTAATCAGAACGCTTGAAAAATTCAGCATAATATCGGCATAAAAAACACCCTGAATTACTGTACGATTTGTTCTTTAATTTTAATATGTGCCCGGGAAGCCTACGCCAATCAATGATATTTTTATATCTATAGCTTTATAAACAATCACTGTTACAGTCATCATTTTTGAAGTCTTTGAGTGAGATTGGTGGGTTTCATTACGCACCAAAAAGCGGGTGCTGCATTCTATCCACCTTACATAAAAGTGCATTATCGCAAGCACTTATATCAGCTTATATTTATTGCGATTAGTATAAGGCTATTAACAACTAATTTTTTTCACTATAAGCCGTCACCTGATTACGACCATTTTCCTTGGAAAAGTAGAGCATTTTGTCGACACTGTTTATTGTGTTCTCAATGCTCGCTTGCTTGCTAAATTGAACGACTCCAGCACTCGCTGTCAGAGCCCCCACCTCTAAAAAATGATGGAGCCTAATCTTCTGTAGTAGTTTTTCAGCAAGCTCAGTGGTCTCATCTAACCCTATATTAGGACAGATAATCAAAAACTCTTCACCACCCCAGCGACCGGCGTAGTCCGTCACTCTTACACTGTGTTTAATAATTCCCGCAAACTCAATTAGCACGTTATCACCCACGAGATGACCATAACTATCATTAACATGCTTAAAAAAGTCGATATCTAATAAAATAATCGAAAACTCAGTCCCGTAGCGATCTAAAATCGCTTTTTCTTGCATGATGACCTCATCTGTTTTTACTCGATTATATAATCCTGTTAATTTATCGGTAATGGCTAATATCAGCAGTTGGTCATTTAATTTTTTAAGTTTTAGATAATGAAACAGATAGCCTAAAGTCAGTAACACAGTAGCGGCCAATAGCTTCCATACAAGCGTGTAATCAACAACAGGAGCTTGCTTAATAGCAACCCATTTATTGTAGATAGTTTGCAATTCATCTGTAGGGGTATTCTGAATGAGCAATTCAAAAATTTCTTTTAGCTGTGGCTGATCATTACGTGTCGCAATACCGAGTTTAGAATTATCGGCGAGTCGTGCTGACACCTTTAAAACACCGGTGAAGTCATGTTGTAATGCGTTGCCCATAACCATTAAATTATCAATATAGCCAAATAATTCACCACGCTCCACACCTGCAAGGCCCTCATGCATAGAGGCAACATCAACGATATTAATGCCCGGAATTTTTAGTCGTAAATGTTCTGCCATGGCATAGCCTTTTACAATCCCTAATTTTTTATCCTTTACCTCGGTAATATCATTAATGAAAAGCGTATCATTTTTGGTTGCCATCACCACAGGAAGATCAAGGTAGGGTTTAGTGAAGTCTAAATAGGATTTTCGGCTCGGAGTTTTAACGGCGAGAGATAAAATATCACACGTTCGGTTTTCAGCTTTAATGAGTGACTCTCCCCAGTCCTTGGTCTGAATTAACCGTATTGGAATGGGTAACCTTTGCTTGAATAAGCTAATAACATCAGCAACAATTCCGATATGAACGCCATTATTAATACTCTCAAAAGGCATCCATTCAGGCGTAACACACATGGTGATTTCTTTTTTATTTTGCAGATAGTCCTGTTGTTCAGCCGTAAATAGGCTTTGTTCATTCGCTACGTCAAGCTCCTGATCTTCTCGCAATAAGCTACTACGTTTAAGTTGTTTCAAGAACCCTAAGCGTGACTTTTGATTAATAGAGCCAATAGCAATAATATCAGGCTGTATTAACTTCTTAGTTTCAACCGCTTCAAAGCGAAGGTTTTCAATACTCTTTTTCTTTGAATACTTGTCAAAAATTATAGAGATTAACTCTTCTTGATTTTCTAAAGCATACGCCCAGCCTTTATTGCTCGCGTGAAGAAATTTTCTGGTTCTTTCAGGGTGCTCTTTAGCTTCAGTAGCTGATGTATATAAATTCCCTGTCACTGAAGCATAGCCATAGTCAGCAGGGTCAATGATATTGTATTCAATATTTCTTTTTTCAAGCTCAAAAATTTCATTCGTTCTGTAGGCAGAGACTGCATCTACTTTTTTCTCAATAAAATCTTCAATAGTAAAGCTCGGGGCTACAATCGTGATGTTGTCTTTATTTAAGAAAAAATGTGCAAAAAGTGCGGCTACTGAGCCTCCCTCTAAGTCGCTATGAGAGATCATAATAGCTTTACCGATTAAATCATTCGGCGATTGAATATCTGCCGAGGCTACGATAATATGAGGCGATTTTTGAAAGTAAGTAGCAAGTAATTTAATAGGCACGAGCTCTTTATTTTGCATAAAAATACTAAGATTGCTAACCGCAAAATTTGTTTTTTGTTCCAGCACCTCTTGAACTGCATCAATGCCATTTTGATATTCAATTAACTCAACATCTAGCCCAGCTTCCTTATAAAAGCCTTTTTCTTTTGCTGCGATATAACCTGCAAATTGAAACTGATATTTCCAATCTAGCTGCAAAGTAACTTTTTCAAGTGACTCTAATGCCGCCGAAGGAAGTGGTAATAAAACAAAAAAAAGAACCATCAGGTGTCTCAAATAATGCTTTATAGAAAACACCTTGTTTCCGTAAAAAGGAAGATACATTTAATTAGTGTCGTATATATGAGCGAGTTTTTCAGCGCAAGCGACAAAGGCAGCCAATATCTCGGGGGAAAACTGCTCTGGCCGGCTGCGTCCATCACCTTTAGTCAAAATATCGAATGCCTTCTCATGACTAAATTCGGGCTTATAGGGCCGTTTACTACGCAGTGCATCATATTGATCACAGATACTCATAATACGGCATGACATCGGGATTTCTTCACCTTTTAAACCATTAGGATAGCC
Source organism: Methylococcaceae bacterium (assembly GCA_030627265.1). Taxonomy (GTDB): domain Bacteria; phylum Pseudomonadota; class Gammaproteobacteria; order Methylococcales; family Methylomonadaceae; genus Methyloprofundus. Next base: position 1,204 of record DAOUSK010000102.1, on the reverse strand, counting down.
AGTGCCATCCCAAGCCTCATGATGCATTAGTGCAATTTCAGCGCCCATTTTCATGTAAGGTGACTCACAGTTTTGCAGAATACCGTAACCTAATTGAGCATGGGTTTTCATAATTACCCACTCTTCACTGTCCAGCGGGCCTGGTTTATGTAAGATATGATCTGGAATTGCCATCTTGCCTATATCATGCATAGGACTCGCAAAAAACAGTTGATCAATAAAGACTTTATCCAAGCCTAATTCCTTAGCTATCGTTTCTATATAATAACTCACTCGCTGGACATGCGCACCAGTAGAGTCATCACGATATTCAGCAGCACGCGTTAAAGCAAAAATCGTTTCTCTATAGTTACTTTGTAACTGCTTTGTTCGCTCATTAACACAGCGCTCTAGCTCTGCATTATGATTTGTCACAAAATCTGCATACTCCTTTAAGCGTAATAAATTACGCACCCTAACCCATAACTCAGTACGATCGACAGGCTTAGTTAAAAATTCTTCTGCACCTGCTTGTAATGCCTTAATCCGTGATTCGCGGTCATTCAAAGAAGTGACCATAATAATCGGGATATGCAGCGTCAGTTTCTGTTCTTTCAACAGTTTAGCAACCTGATAACCATCTAAATCAGGCATCATGATATCCAGCAAAATTAAATCAGGCAATTGCTGAGTAGCGCATTCTAAGCCTTCAAGTCCAGATTTAGCACAGATCACTTGATAACTTTCTGCCTTCAAAAAAGTCTTGAGTAACTTAATATTTAAAGGCTCATCATCGATGATTAATATTTTTTTAGTTGCATTTTCCATCATGAATCTCTTTATTCAAGAAACCGAACAATATCGGCAAGGAATATTCGGTAACGAATAGGTTTACTAATATAGCCATCACAGCCTGCATCAACAATGCGTTGTTTATCGCCGTCCATCGCAAAAGCCGTTAATGCGATAATTTTAATATCTGCTGTTTGTGCCTGTGTTTTTAACTGACGTGTTGCTTCTAGCCCATCCATTCCTGGCAATTGAATATCCATCAAAATCAAGTCTGGGCACTCCGCTACAGCAAGTGCAATGCCATCTTCTGCATTAATCGCTGTTAGCACTTCATGAGACTGTAAATAATTCTGTGTAACTGCCACTTTTAAATGTAGTCAATCAACCGGTCTTCAAACTCAATCATAAACCGATTTAAAGCCATTTTCCAATT
>DAOUSK010000149.1 GCA_030627265.1 Methylococcaceae bacterium | reverse complement strand
TTAATATCCATGCACGATCATCAATTTTTTTAATTAAACTCGACTTACCAATAACGTGTAATGCTTCTTTTTTTTCAGGGAAATTTTTAGCCTCTTGAACTAGCGCAACTTTATCCGCCACCTCCTCTACTTCTGTTTTTCGCTCTACTGGTAAGTCATTTTTTGATAGTTTTTTTGCTTCCATAGCGACCTCAATCACCGCAACATAGGGCGAGGCTAATTGAGGAGCTTTAACTTTGGGGATCTGAACGACAGGGGGGGTAGGTGACTTTATAACTGAATTTACTGCAACTGCGTGACTTTTTACTTTAAATTGCTTTGCAGCATTTATTTTTTCGATATTAGAATTAACTTCAGGCTTTTTAAGTTCTACTTTCTTGAGCGATTTAACGACAGCCGACTTTTGATTTTCTTGTAATGCTTCTGCTACTTTTTCTTCTACCTCTGACTCTCTCCACAAAAAGAGACTAACCACAGTAGATAAAATTGCAACGACCGCAAGCAATAACATTAAAACTAATACATTATTAAAGTATCTTTTTTTATTCTTGTTTAAAAAAGACTTAATTGCCCCTAAATTTCCCGTACTTTCTTGGTAGATTTTTTGCAAAAATACATCATTAACATCGGATTCAATATAAGCTGTTTTTCCTGCCGCAACCAATTGACGCACAAATAATGAAGATTGAGAAAAGTTTAATTTTTGTAATTCAATAAAGTGACAACTATTTTTTAACCCATCACTTTGGGATTTAGCGACCACTTCCTCAAAGGTTAAGGCAAAAACTAATTTCAATGCGGTATATTCTTTTGCATAATTAACTAATGCATTGCTTAATCCCGCTAATAAAAAAGCCGCATTATCTATCATTAAGACTAGATTTTTTCCTTGTTTTTCATAGCCCAATAATACGTCCGCTATAGACCGGTTATCTGATTGATATTTTTCATTTAAAAACTGCAATAGCTCATATTGAATGGACTCAAAACTTAAACTTACATCCGCATTTAATAGCAAGGTATCGCTATTATCTATTCCTTGTTCCACCGCGGCCATAAGTACACTTGATTTTCCTGAGCCAGGTTCTCCCTGCAAAACTAATGACCCGTGAAGGTTCATTACTAAGTGAGACAGTAAGTCTAGTTTTTGTTTTCGCTCTATACTTAACAAACCTTCCATACTTATCTACCTAAAAAACATCAATGAAATATTATTAAACGACGTATAAAAAGCACACAATCTCACTTATTTTCAATGACTACAGCTTGCTTTATCCGTCATTCAGTACTTTTAGTAACTTATTTTTTTCTACCGCCACTGGCAAAGTTGCTTCACCTATTTTTTTTAGTAAGATTAGGCGTATATCACCATCTACATTCTTTTTATCCACAGCCATTAATCGCAAAAAATCGTCTGCATTTAAGCTTTTAGGAGGATCTATTGGTAAGCCTGCTTGCTGAAAAATAGATTTAATTCGATTAACATCGTCTTGATTTAACCAACCTAGCTCACGCGATAACTCAGCTGCCTGACAAGTCCCTATGGCAACAGCTTCACCATGTAAATACTTCCCATAACCCATGCCGGTTTCAATAGCATGCCCAAATGTATGCCCTAAATTTAATATTGCCCTAATGCCTGATTCTCGCTCATCAGAAGCAACAATTTCTGCTTTATTGTGACATGACTGCTCAATAATATAGGTTAATGCCATTTTATCCCTTGCCATAATTTTTTCTATATTCTTTTCTAGCCACGAAAAAAAATTAGCATCTCGAATTAACCCATACTTAATAACTTCTGCAACACCTGCCGCTAACTGCCTATCATCCAATGTATCCAATACATCCACATCAATAATAACACTTTGAGGCTGGTAAAAAGCACCCAACATATTTTTACCTAACGGGTGATTCACGCCCGTTTTACCACCCACCGAAGAATCGACTTGGGATAACAATGTTGTTGGGATTTGTATAAAGGGAATACCACGCTGGTAGCATGCAGCGGCAAAGCCACTTAAGTCTCCTACAACACCGCCCCCCAAAGCAATCAAGGTTGCATTACGGCTAAATTTTTTGGCCAATAATGTATCAAAAATAATATTTAGCGTCTCTAGTGTTTTATACTGCTCACCGTCCTTTAAGATAATCGTCTCTAACTGATATTCCTGTAAATGCTTGGTCACTCTATCTAGGTACAAAGGCGCTATTGTTTCATTCGTCACAATAACAACTTGTTTAGATTTAATGTGTTGAGTTAATAGCTCTGCCTTATCTAAATGACCAGCCCCCATATAAATTGGATAACTTCTATCACCCAATTCTACCTGCATTATATTTGTCATCTGCTATTCTTCGCCTGAATACTCTTTTATAATTTCATTAACAACAGCCTTACTCTGCATTTTCCCACTATCAATAATAAAATCAGCGCATTCCTTATAAAGCTCCTCTCGCTCATTGACTAACGCTTCAATTTTAGCTTGAGGCTTCTCTGTATTAAGCAAAGGACGCTGAGAATTTCTAGAGGTACGCTCAACTAAACGCTCAACTGAACATTGTAAATAAACCACGAAACCATGTTCTTTTAACTGTTTTCGGTTCGCTTCGTTTAAAATAACGCCACCACCTGTCGCCAGAACAATCCCGTCAATATTAGTTAATTCCGTGATCATTTTATTTTCACGTAAACGAAAGCCATCCTCTCCTTCAAATTCAAAAATCGTTGCAATATCAACGCCTGTTGCATCTTCTATCGCTTTATCACTATCATAAAAAGGTAGCCCTAAAGACTTTGCCAAAAATCGGCCAATAGTTGTTTTACCTGCACCCATTAAACCAATTAAATATATATTTTTTTTGTTCATTAATTTTTTTTACTCATAAAAAAAGGGCATTATGCCCTTTTTTAGCTGAAATTGAAATTTACGATTGTGCTCGCATGGTATCTTTAACTACTTTTGGAGTAATAAATATTAATAACTCCCTTTTTGAATCCCCTTCAACATTTCGTCTAAACATCCATCCTACTAACGGTAAATCAGCAAACCAAGGAACCGATTCCACTATATGCAGAGTATCTCCCTCGTAGACTCCCCCCAATACAATCGTTTCACCATTTTTGACATGAACACTGGTATTGATTTCTCGTTTATTAATCGCTAAGCCATCTGGGGTTTGATCACCCGGTGAATCTTTGGTTATTTTTACTTTCATAATAACACTACCACCTGGGGTTATTTGAGGGATAACTTCTAATATGATAGATGCATCCATAAAGATAGTTGTCGTTCCCTCTTGACTCGTTGTTTGATAAGGTATTTGCTCCCCTTGCTCAATTCTTGCGATACATCTATCGGAGGTTAAAATTTTAGGGTTAGAAACAAATTCAGCCTTTCTCTCATCTTGCCTTGCTGATATTTCTAAATTTAAGACATAATCAGCCCCACTGACTAAAGTCATTCCTAATGCACCATAAGGATTCGCTGCCGCCAACCCAGACACCACAGATGAAATTGGATCAACTCCATTAACAGCCGTTGAGCCACCCGTAGACCCGCCTAAGCCAAATCCGGTTTGCGCACCATCCCCACCAGCATAAGAAGCCCCAAATTTAACCCCTAAATCCTGCTGGAATCCATCTTCCGCAATAACAATTCTTGCTTCAATTAAAACCTGCCTAACCGGCACGTCCAGCAATGCTAACATTTTTCTTATTTCTTCTAATTGCTTAGCGGTATCTTTAACAATTAGCGTATTTGTCCGTGGATCAACAAGTGCAGTCCCCCTTGGAGATAGCAAAGCATTATTTTCATCATTATTATTATTATTAGAATTGCTGCTCCCTCCTCCCGACCTACTAGAACCGCCACGGCCACCGCCAGCGCCACCGCCAGCGCCTAACTCTAGCGCCATCAATGCACAGCCGCCTCTAGCTCTTGAGGACTCCCCTTCTAAAATATCCTTAAAACTTTCTGCTTGCGCATAGTTAATTTGTATATATTCCGTCAATAAAGGTTCTAATCGCTCATTGACTTTTTGAGCTTCAATTTCTTCCTCTTCTAATTTGCGAATTTTTTCCATCGGCGCAACCAGAACCACATTATCTACTTGTCGCTTAGCTAAGCCTTTTAATTTCAAAATTAATGCAAAAGCATGATCCCAATTAACATCATTTAGCTGCAAGGTTAGATTTCCTGAAACAGCATCATCAACAATAACATTTTCGCCAGAAATTTCCGCTAAAATTTTAAAGGCATTACGGATTTCAATATCATGAAAATCTAAGGTTAATCGCTCTCCCTTATAGGCGGCTTTTTTAGCTTTACTTTCTTCTAGTGTAATTTCTCTAACTTTTACAGTTAACAAGCCTTCTGCCTGAAAAACTGAATATTTATGCTCTATATCGATAGGGGTAATAATAACTTTAACATCCGCGCCACTTTGCTTTGCATCAATCATGGATACAGGTGTTGCAAAGTCAATCACATCCATACGTTTCGCATAATTTGCAGGTAGTTTTGTATTAATAAACCTTAATTCAATTTTTCCTGAT
>DAOUSK010000030.1 GCA_030627265.1 Methylococcaceae bacterium | reverse complement strand
TCAAACTCTTCAGTTTAAAATCATTTTGTGACATCATCAGATGTGCCACCAATCTTTGTTTCGATTGTCAGAATTTACGTTTGTTAATCCGAAGATTAACGATGTAGATTCTTATATCGATTATTTAATTACAAATTAAACATCTCTACAAGCACCCACACAAATTATTTTGATTGTATTTTTAAAGAGCGAGTAGCGCTGAATCAATCAACCCTACCAAGTCCAACTATTATAAAGAAGTTAAACTCGTTGTCAACGATTATTTTTCAGGAGATTTAAAAGCCACCGAAGTAACCCACAAACCCAAGAAGAACTAACATCAACTGACTCCGAAGAATCAACCTTAATCTCTTAAGGAGCCGACCATTATAACTATAAGAAATAATTTAGCAAGCTTTTATTTTCAGACCGTTTGTTTTCAAATCGAACCTTAATTCCAAAGCCGCCAGATCAAAGAACCGACAACAACAAAACTAAACAGCGAAAAACAAAGCCGTCTCTCTTCAGCAAAATTCGTTGAAGAGCTGCCCATTATAACCAGTGATTATAATTTAGCAAGTTTTTATTTCCAGGTCATTGGCTTTTAAATCAAGCATTACTTTCAAAGCCAACGGCTCAAAGAACCTGTCACCCTAAAACAAAGCCAACATCTAAAACAACAAACCGACCCTCCATCGCTAATGCGTTGAAGAGCCGGCAATTATACCCAGTAATGAATTACCGTCAAGGCTTTATTTAAAAAAATACTCCACTCGCTTCTTGCTGCTCTATCTATATAGTGTATCTTTATTTTTTCATTCACCTTATTATTTTTATGTAATAATAAATACCTTTGTCAAAACACCTACGAGTTCATCATGAAGCTATCCGTAACCCCCACACAGCATGAACGCAAGCTTGGCGAAAATGATTTTATCGTGTCTAAAACTGATACTTCTGGGCGTATTACCTATGCAAATCGTATTTTTATGGATATTTGCGGTCTGCCTGAATCCAGATTATTAGGTGTTCAACACAGTATCATTCGCCACCCAGATATGCCGCGTGGCGTCTTTCGTTTTATGTGGAATACACTGAAAGCTGGCGATGAGTTTTTTGGCTTTGCAAAAAATTTGTGTGCAGATGGCGGCTATTATTGGGTTTTTGCTAATATCACGCCAGATTATGATAAAGACGGGCACTTAAAGGGATACTACTCAGTTAGGCGTAAACCGCCTGAGTCCGCATTAAATATCTTAATTCCCGTTTACCAAGAAATGCTTGCCATCGAGAAAAGGTCATCTACCAAAGAAGCACCCGATAAATCCATTGCCTACCTTGTGGACGTTGTTAAATCTACAGGAGCTAAAAACTACAATAGTCTTGTTTTAAATCTTTTCAAACCTAATGGGCTTTAATCTTATGTCTATAGATACCACCCAAAGTGCCAATATCCCTTTTATAAAATCTAAAGCTACTTACACTTTGGCTAGCCTTATTTTATTAGCCTTTTCTGTTTTTACTTCCAGTCTATACCTTAGTGGTTTTTCTTGGTTTATTTTACTCCAGTGCCTTGCTTTAATTATCATTGCACTCTTTAGCTATAAAACAACCCAGAAAAACTTGTTAGTTATTGGCCATATTCAAGATGTTTTAGTAAAAACCAATCAAGGCGACCTTTACCACAGAATAACCAATACCAAAGGCCTAGGCGAACTCGGGAAAGTCGCTTGGGAACTTAATGAAATGCTAGACATCATGGAATCCTACTTCAAAGAAGTCAACGCATCTTTTGCTCATGCCTCTGAGGGGAATCATGACCGATACATGCTAGCTGATGGCTTTCCTGGCTTACTTAAACAATCAGCCAAAAATATTAATAGCGCATTACACCTAATGACTGATAATGAAGTATTAATGACCAAAAATAAGCTCTCTGCTGAACTACAAAATCTTAATACCCTTAATTTATTATCCAATCTAAAATCAAATCAGGATGATTTAATTAATATTACCGAAAAAATGGAAAAGGTTGAAAATATTGCTATTGATACGGGAACAAATGCCAACTCCAGCCTTTCTAGTGTTGATGACATTAGCCTTTCTTTAAATAATATCAATGAAACCATCCATTCTGTTGCTGATGTGATTTCCGAACTAATTGATGATAGCCGTAAAGTGACTGATTCTTTATCTATGATTACCGGCATTGCTGACCAAACTAATTTATTGGCGCTTAATGCCTCTATTGAAGCGGCACGTGCAGGTGAACACGGCCGAGGCTTTGCTGTTGTTGCTGAGGAAGTAAAAAGCCTTTCGGAACACACTAAAAATGCGGCACTTGAAGTCTCTAAAACCTTAGATTCTTTTAATAACCGTGTTAGTCAGATGCATACTAAAGCAAGTTCATCTGCTGATTTGTCCGAGCAAATAATGGAAAAAGTAACTGATTTTAAAGGTCAATTTTCTGGGCTTTCCGCTTCTGCCAAAGATTCTATTGAATACATTTCCTATGCTAAAGATAAGACGTTTGGCGTGCTAACTAAATTAGACCATATTATTTTCAAACAAAATGGCTATATTGCAATTGAGAACACTGATCGCACCTCCGAGGCGAATGCAATTTCTGTTGACAGTCATAACTGTCGCTTAGGGAAATGGTACTTTGAGGGTCTAGGTAAAGAGAACTTTAGTCAAACCAGTGCATACGCTAAACTTTCTAGCCCACATAATAATGTCCACCAGTTTACTGCAGCAGCACTTGATTATTCTCATCAAAATTGGCAAGAAAATACGACTATCCTAAATAACATTGTAGAAGCAATGCAAAAGTCAGAGCAAGCAAGCTTGGAAGTCATGCAATTTATAGATCAAATGATAGAAGAAAAACACCAGCACTAAAAACTAAAAAGCCCCACTTTACAAGTGTAAAGTGGGACTTTTTAGTTAACCTTTAACTGATATAAAACTGCCTCATCATCCCTAAATCCTCATGCTCTAGGTTATGACAGTGATATAAAAATAAGCCTTTAAAATCCTGAAATGGCTTAATAATAGTTATTTCTTCCCCAGGCATGACAAGTACCGTATCTTTCCACCCTGAATCTATAAAACCTTCACTCACTGTTTTATATTCTTCTTCACGCATTCCACTCATTTTTCTTGATAAAACTTGAAACTGTTGGCCATGGAGATGAATAGGGTGCGCCATTGATAGCATCATTCCTCCTCCCATTCCCATTCCGCCTTTACCTTGCTTCATTTCCCCATGGTCATGGAAAATCTTAATTTTTTTAATTGAACCTAACTTTACTTGCTCAAACTCTTCGACTCGATCCATTGCATAAGAGTGCCCATTTAACTGAGGGCGCATAGGTTTCATTGAAATAGCAATAGGGATGGGTTCATTTTTATTATCAACATCTTTATTGCTTAAACGCTTTATTTTAGCCAGTGTTTTGGGTAAAGCAGGCGATTGAGTTACTTGCTTTGTTACTTTAAAGCTTGCAATAGGAAAGTCCTCACCTTGCCCTAACCCACTATTAGACATTCCCATCATCCCGCCCATTGGAGGCATAGCCCCTTCATAAGCTAAGCTGCGTATAGTCAACTCATCACCAACAGGGCGCCCACTAAAATCTAGCCATAAATCGACACGCTCCCCTGGTGCTAACATAATATAGGGGCGTGTTTGTGGTGCTTCTAATAAGTGTCCATCTGTCCCAATAGCAACCATAGGCGTTCCATCATCCCAGGCTAATTTATAAATACGTGAATTAGAGCCATTAACCGCTCTAAAACGATAAGCACGAGATTTAACTGAGAACTGCGCATCAGGCTTACCATTAACTAAAATAGTCTCACCTAAAAAACCCATCATTCTGCCATGCATTCCATGCAAATATTGCAATTGATTTTGGCTATCTAAATTTCTATCCTGCAAAACAAAAGGTAAGTCATATTCACCTCCTGGTAAATCTAAAGCTTGCTCTTCTTTATCGGTTACTGTGATAAGACCCGCTAAACCTCTATAAACCTGTTTTGCAGTTTTCTCATGCGAGTGTGAATGATAAAAACTTGTTCCTGCAGAATTTAAAACTTCAAATTCATAAATTAACGTTTCACCACCATCAATTGCATACATAGGGTGCCCATCACTATGCTGTGGTACATGTAAGCCATGCCAATGAATAACGGATGATTCTGTTAATCTATTTTTATAATAAATACGTACTTTTTGGCCTTGTTGGTAATTTAATATAGGCCCTAAATAGTTATCTTCCAAATCAACAACTGTATTTTTAGGCCCTTTTAATAGCTTAGCGTAATATTTTTGAACTTTAGTTTTACGTCCCTGTTTTATTGGCATATAAGCATCACGCGAGGTAATTTCAATCTCTACATCCGCTTTAAAACTTTTTGTCGGCTGACTTTTTAAAGAGTTTGTTTTAGCTAATAATAACTTAGGAAATAGGCTTAATGCCGTCACCCCTAATGCTGAATTTTGTAAAAAATTACGTCGATTATAGTTAATTTTATTAATCATAAGTCATCCTCAGTTTATTATTATTTTTACACTGCTCACTTCATAGAGAATCTCTTTAAAAAGAAGCTTTCAGCCTTATTCTGCTCTATTATAAGTAACAAAGCTATAGCTAAAATTGACACTAGGATCAGTGTTAATATCTTCTCTATCAGATTCAAGCCACTGTTTTTTATCAAACTCTGGAAACCAAGTATCACCTGCAAATGATTTATTAATTTCAGTGACGTACAACCTATCAGATACCTCTAATATAGATTCATATAAAGTCGCTCCGCCAATGACAAAAACCTCCTCTTCCTCACTACAGCTTTTTATTGCAGTCTCTAAATCATTAAATACCACACAGCCATTTTGTTGATAACTAGGATTACGACTAATAATAATATTTTTTCTGCCTGGTAATGGCCGACCAATTGATTCAAAAGTCTTGCGTCCCATAATAATAGGATGCCCCATGGTAATTTTCTTAAACTTTTTCAAGTCTGCAGATAAGTGCCATGGCATTTTTTTGTTAATACCAATAGTTCGATTTTCTGCCATTGCAACAATGAGTGATAGTTTCATACTTTTACGTTACTAAGTTTGGGTAAAGCAAAATTATAGCCTGTATCAACCTATAATATAGGTGATAATAAGTATTATTTTTAATTGAGAATTAGCTTAATGACAACAGAAAAAACTCTATTACAGCGTAGCAATTCTACCTGCGAATTATGTACTGCTGAAGATAACTTAAGTGCTTATAATCTACCGCCTGAAGATATTGATACTGCAGAACAATCAATTTTAATTTGCCAGACTTGTCATGATCAAATAACACAGGCGGCCCCACTTAATGAAACGCACTGGCAATGCTTGAATAATAGCATGTGGAGCACTGTTCCTGCGGTACAAGTCATGGCATGGAGATTACTTAAAGCTTTATCAAGTTCATCTTGGGCGCAAGATTTATTAGATATGCTTTATCTGGAACCTGAAATGCAAACATGGGCAGAGTCACATTCGATCCAGCTTATCAATGATGAAAACAATGAAGCAACGCTTGATAGTAATGGCTCTCCGCTATTAGAGGGTGATACCGTTACTTTAATCAAAGATTTAGATGTAAAAGGCGCTGGCTTTACCGCTAAACGCGGGACAGTCGTGAAAAATATCGCTTTAACAGACAACCCTAAACATATTGAGGGTCGTGTTAATGGTGTGCGTATTGTCTTAGTGGCTAATTTTTTGAAGAAAGTCGTTTAATTTTTTAGATCCAACTCAATAAATGACTATCTCGGCACTCTATTCAGTGTGGGTTAAATGCAACCCACACAATAATAACTTCCAATACGCCTATTAGTTAACTCCACCTTCAGCTAAATGCTTAGGATTAAGGATTTTTTCTAACTCGTCTCTAGAAAGCTCGGTCATTTCTGCAGCAACATCCACAATCGGCCTGCCTTGCTTATAAGCTGCTTTGGCAATTTCTGCGGCTTTTGCATAACCAATAATCGGATTTAAAGCGGTCACTAGAATCGGGTTTTTTGCTAATGCTTGCTCTAAATTTTCTACACGTACAGTAAAATCAGCAATCGCAGTATCCGCTAAAGCTTTACTCACTTGGCTGATAATTTCAATGCTTTGTAGAATATTATAAGCAATCACAGGTAGCATTACATTGAGCTGAAAAGAACCAGACTGCCCCGCCACTGTAATAGTTGCATCATTACCGATAACTTGTGCAGCCACCATTGCAGTCGCCTCTGGAATAACAGGGTTTACTTTTCCAGGCATAATACTGCTACCTGGTTGTAACGCTGTTAACTCAATTTCTCCCAATCCCGCTAATGGCCCACTATTCATCCAGCGTAAGTCATTCGCTATTTTCATTAAGCTAACAGCGATGGTTTTTAATTGGCCTGATAGCTCAACAATAGCATCTTGGCAGCTTAAGCTTTCAAAAAATGAATCATTAGCAACAAAATTAATATTAGTCGTTTCTGTTACGCTTTGTGCAAATCGTTTAGCAAATTCAGGATGCGCATTGATACCTGTGCCAACCGCTGTTCCTCCCTGCGCTAGTTTTTGCACCCGAGGTAAGGCAGATTCAACACGAGCGATGCCGTTACGAATTTGTAATGCCCATGCACCCAGCTCTTGTTCTAAAGTCATCGGCATAGCATCCATTAAATGCGTACGCCCTGTTTTAGTATATTGCGCACAAGCCTTTGCTTTGGTTTCTATGGTTTCTGCTAAATGTGTTAATGCCGGTATTAATTGGCGATGGCTCTCTAAAGCAGCACTAATATGAATGGCTGTAGGGATGACATCATTACTACTTTGCCCCATATTGACATGATCATTCGCGCCAACAGCTTTAGCACTCATCTCAGAAGCAAGGTGTGCAATCACCTCATTAACATTCATATTGGTACTGGTACCTGAACCTGTTTGAAAAACATCGATAGGAAATTGCTCAGCATATTTGCCTTGAATAATTGCTTCAGCAACCTGAATAATCGCTTCCCCCTGATCTTTATCAAGCAACTTTAAATCTATATTAACTTTTGCAGCTGTTTGCTTAACTAATGCCACCGTTTTTATAAAAGCAGGAGGCATTTCTAAACCACTAATAGAAAAATTATTAATTGCTCGTTGTGTTTGCGCGCCATATAAAGCATCAGCAGGAACTTGTAACTCCCCCATGCTATCTTTTTCTATTCTATGTTTAGTCATCGTTTTATGTATTTTGTGCGAATGCGGTGAAATTTTACGAATGAAAGCTTATAAACCTAAAGCCATTTCTGCACTAAAAGGCCAGCAAAGTTCTTTGTTAGTTTCTGTATTCAGTAAAACAGGAATTTTGATTGCGTAAGATGCTTGCCACTGCTCTTCTTCAGCTATATCAATTTTACTATATCTAATATTCAGTGGTGCTAACAATGCTTCTGCTTGCTCGCATAAATGACATGCTTCTGTGCTTAATAATAAATAGCTCATACACTTACTTTCCCTGATTTTTCCAGATAACCCATAAGAAATGCAGATAATACAAAGGTCATATGAATAATCACATACCAAAGCATTTTGTCATTCGCTATATGCTCTACATTCATAAAAACTTTCAATAAATGTATTGATGAAATTGCCACAATAGAAGAAGCAACTTTCATTTTTAAGGAACCATAATCATGTGTTCCTAACCATGATAATTTTTCTGTTCCTTCCGCAATATCTAAACGGGAAACAAAGTTATCGTAACCGCTAAACATAACAATAATGGTTAAACTGCCCACTAAGGTTAGATCAATAAAAGTCAGTAATTTTAAAATCAACTGTGACTCATCAAGCTCTAAAATAGCAGGGATAAAATGATATATTTCTTGAAAAAATTTAACGGCTAAAGCCATTAGCGCTAAACTCATACCTAAATAAATCGGTGCAAGTAACCAACGGCTAGCATAAATTAATCGCTCAATAATTTGTTCCATTAGGCTTCTGGCTCCTCAACAACTTCTGTAACTTCTGTTGGTAACTCAATACCTAACATGGTGGCAATATCCTGTTCGACTGTATCAATACCTTTAATTGAAAATTCTGAGCTTAGTTTATCTAAAATTCCAGCACTAAAAAAGGGCGGTAACGTAGGCCCTATCGTGACATTTTTAATGCCTTTGTGAAGTAAAGCGAGCATCATTAATATCGTCTGCTGCTCATACCATGCAATATTAAAAGACACTGGTAATTCGTTAATATGCGGCAGCTGCATTTTATTTTGTACTGCACTTAAAAATTCCATCACGGCATAAAAATCATTTACTTGCCCTGCATCTAATAAGCGTGGAATACCTTTGATATCACCTAGCTCTAAATTATAAAAGCGATATTTGGTATCACCTGCCGTCACAACCAAAGTGTCACTCGGTAATGCTTTAACTAATTCAGTATAGTATTTGCGCTCTTTATGTCTACCATCACAGCCTGCTAAAACAAGAATATGCTGAATCTCACCTGTTTTAATCAGTTCGGCTATTGGATCCACCAATGCTTGTAATGCTTTATTTCCATAGCCTGTGGTAATACTGCCCGTATTTAAAGCATCGGGGGCTGGGCAGTTTTTAGCTTGTTCTATAATCGCAGAAAAATCTTTTGCTTCACCTTTGCGGCGATCTTGTATATGTTTAAGCCCTGACCAACCCACCATACCTGATGTATAAGCCATATCAATATAGCCTTTTTTCGGCTGTTGTAAGCTATTACTGGTGACTAAAACAGGCCCTTTGAATTTACCAAATTGGGTTTTTTGCTCATACCAAGCGCCACCATAGTTAGCAACAAGGTTAAAATATTTTTTAAATGCGGGATAACTATGCGCAGAAAGTAATTCACCATGTGTATAAATATCAACGCCTGAGCCTGCACTTTGCTCTAATAAATCTTGTAAGTCTTGTAAATCATGCCCAGTAACAATAATACCGGGTTTATCCCAAGTATCTAAATGCACATGTGTGGGCTCTGGCTCACCAAAACGTTCTGTATTGGCCTTTTCTAATAAGGCCATCAATTCCATTGCTTGCTCACCACAAGCATAGTTCATCGCTAATACAGCGTCTAAATCTGCTTCGTTATCTAATATAAAAGCCAATGCTTTATGAATAAATGCATAATGCTCTGCGGTATAAATATCGAGTACTTGAATATGTTCTAATAATGCCCCTAGTCCTTTACAAGCATACATGAGCATTTCTCGTGCAGCATGCAAATCAAGCTCTTGCTCAGGCACCTTATCGGTTGGTATAACCCCGACCGTTTCGCCTTTTTTTATAAACTCAGCTAAATCAATCTTTTCATAATGCCAAAGTGTTTCTTCAGGTAATAACTGCTTAAAGCTAGCGCCCTGCGTAATCAACTTTCTTTTTAGATATTCACGGCGCTGAATGGATTCTGCAATCAGCTGCATAAAAATCTCAGCATCAAAATTAACATTCGTCACCATGGCGTAAAGTGAACGCGCCATAAATTGATCAAGATTTTTTTCTGCTAAACCAAGCTCTGCTGCTTTATCTGCATAATAAGCAAGCCCTTTAAGGGTGTAGGTTAGTAGATCATGCAAGCTGGATATATCTGATTTTTTACCGCAAATACCTGCTGTATCGCAGGCAATATTTTTTTTAGCTTCCTGACAATGATAACAAAACATGAATAATCCCTATAATATATTGTATTTATTGATAAAAATAAGTAATTAGTGCGATAAACTACGTAATAAACTAGCGTAATCTTCATCAATTTTATAGTCACTGCCACGCAATTCTTTAATTCGTTTACAGGCATTGATAACCGTTGTGTGGTCACGGCCACTAAAAGCATCACCAATTTCAGGTAAACTGTGGCTAGTTAGCTCTCTCGCTAAAGTCATTGCAATTTGTCGCGGCCGTGTCACCGACTGCTTACGGCTTTTTGACAATAAATCAGCAATTCTAATTTTAAAATACTCAGCAACGGTCTTCTGTATATTTTCTATACTCACTAATTTATCTTGTAGCGAGATCAAATCATGCAGTGCTTCTTTAGCAAAATCTATGGTAATTTCTGCCCCTGTAAACTGTGCATTAGCAATAACCCGGCGCAAAGCACCTTCTAAATCCCTTACATTAGAGGGAATACGTTTTCCAATAAAGAAAGCAACTTCTTGTGCCAACTCAACACCGCTTTGCTCCGCTTTGTTCATTAAAATCGCAGCTCTGGTTTCTAAGTCTGGTGGTTCAACAGCAACGGGCAAACCCCAACCAAAACGTGATTTTAAGCGATCCTCTAAACCATCAATTTCTTTTGGATATTTATCACAGGTTAAAACCACCTGGTTTTTCTTTTCTAACAAGGTATTAAAGGTATGAAAAAACTCTTCTTGTGAACGCTCTTTACCTGCAAAAAATTGTATATCATCAACAAATAAAGCATCCACATTACGGTAATACTCTTTAAACGAATCAATACTATTTTGCTGGAAAGCTCTCACCATATCTTGAACAAATTTTTCAGAATGTAGGTAAACAATATTTGCATTTGGATTTTTAGCTAAGATTGCATTACCGATCGCATGCATTAAATGCGTTTTCCCTAAGCCAGACGCACCATAAATAAGCAGCGGGTTATATGCTTTACCCACATTTTCTGAGACTTGTAGCGAGGCTGCTTTTGCTAATTGATTTGATTTTCCTTCAACAAAATTATCAAAGGTAAATGCGGTATTAATAAAATTAAGCTTGTTTTTGGGTTTTAACTCTTTTTCTTTAATTTTAAGCTGCTGAACTTTTTTAGGTGCCTCAGATGAAGCAGCCTTTTTAGTTCCAATTTCCATGCGCACACTATATTGACCACTGGAAAATTCATACACGGCGTCTTCAATTTTACTTAAAAACTGCTCTTTTACATGCGCAATAATAAATTGATTAGGCGCTAAAAGCTTAATCACATCATTTTCTTCTTCTGCTTGTAATGGCCTAATCCAAGTGTTTAAATCAGTAGTAGAGATTTCATTCTCAAGACGGGAAAGGCAAGAATTCCAAATAGAGCTCATTAAACGGTTCGCAAGTAGAGTTAAAAATAAGAAAAACAGGCGCTTAAATGCACCTGAATAATCATCAAATAATAGCATAAAATGCTGAATATAAGCTTAAATAATACCTAAAAATGACAACAAAAACTCAATCCATATTAATTACCGGCTGTTCCACGGGTATAGGCTATCAAACAGCGATTAGCTTAAGACAGCGTGGCTATCGTGTGATTGCATCTGCAAGACATGCTGATGATGTCTCTCGTTTAATCAGTGAAGGCTTTGAAACGGTACAGCTTGACCTAGCTAGTAGCGATAGTATTCAGGCTGCTGTTGAAAAAGTCATTCTATTAACTGACGGAAAATTAGATGGATTGTTTAATAATGGCGCTTTTGGACAAGCAGGTGCTGTTGAAGATTTAAGCCGTGCGGCATTACGCGAACAGTTTGAAACCAATTTTTTTGGTACCCACGAATTAACCAACTTAATTATTCCCCTGATGCGCAAACAAGGAAAAGGGCGCATTATTTATAATAGTTCTATTCTTGGTTTTGTCGCAATGAGCTATCGTGGTGCTTATAATGCCAGTAAGTTTGCTTTAGAAGGCTTAGTTGACACTTTACGCTTAGAGTTACATGGCACAGGTATTCATCTATCGTTAATTGAGCCTGGCCCTATTACCAGTGATTTTAGAAAAAATGCCTTTGCCGCCTACAAAAGAAATGTAGACCCTAGCAAAAGTTACCATCAAAAAACCTATCAATTAATGGAAGCACGTTTACAGAAAGAGGGCCCTGCAGCTCCTTTTACTTTACCTGCTGAGGCGGTGGTTAAGCGTGTTATTCATGCTATGGAATCGAACCAACCTAAGGTGCGTTATTACGTCACTTTTCCAACTTATTTATTTGGCTTTCTAAAGCGTATACTACCTATGCGCTGTTTAGATTATTTATTAAGAAAAATTCAATAGCTGAAAATAATCGTTTTTTTAATCTATTTGAATTTTAAACTTTGACTAGGAGTTAAGATGACTGATTTTAAAAAATACCGCTGTCAAGAATGTGAACACGTTTATGATGAAGCGGAAGGTGATCCTGATTCAGGCATCGCCCCCGGTACTCGCTGGGAAGATATTCCTGATGATTGGGCTTGCCCTGTCTGTGGTGCACCTAAGGATTTTTTTGAATTGATAAAATGATGTTGATACGCCTGATAGAATCCACGAAAATTGTAACTAATGAACTAAGGCTGTTGACACCCCCTAAAATGTAAACTACAGTTCACAAATGATAGAAATTCGCAAAACAGCAATATTTTCCAATTGGTTTGATAATTTAAGAGATCGTAGGGCAAAAGCTCGAATTCAGGCACGAATTGATCGCTTAGAGACAGGCCATTTTGGTGATGTTGAGTCTGTAGGTGAGGGCGTTAGCGAATTACGTATTTTTTATGGCCCTGGTTATAGGGTTTATTTCGTAAAACAAAAGTCGGTTGTTATTGTTCTTTTATCTGGAGGAGATAAAAAATCTCAAAACTCAGATATCATCAAAGCAAAAGAACTTGCTAAGCAGTTATAGGGGGAACTTATGTCCATTATCAACACTACCCGCTGGGATTCAGCAGAGTATTTAAAAACTGAAGAAGATATTCAATTATACCTTGAGGCATGTATTGAAGAAGCAGGAGACGATCCTGCTTTTATAGTACATGCACTGGGTGTTATCGCTCGCGCTAAAAATATGAGCCAACTTGCTAGAGATACGGGTTTAACTAGAGAAGGCTTATATAAAGCCCTTTCTCCAGAAGGAAATCCAACATTTGCTACAATAGCAAAAGTAACAAAAGCTTTAGGGTTTAAACTCTCTATTGAGTCAATGTACCAAGAACATTCTAACCAAAAAATTCAGCCGACCGTTTAAAGTCGTCACGGTTTTTGGCTATATATTTATTAACTCCCTATTAAACCGAAATAGACGCTGCTATATGCGCATGTGGCTCGTAACCTACTATTTCAAAATCATCAAAATGATAGTCAAAAATACTGTCCGGTTTACGTTTAATCACTAATTTAGGTAAGGTTTTGGGCGTTCTTTTTAATTGCTCTTTTGCTTGCTCATAATGATTACTATATAAATGACAGTCACCTATCGACATAATGATTTCACCCACCTCTAAATCACATTGTTGCGCAATCATATGGGTAAAAATAGCTAAGCTGCAAGTATTGTAGGGATTACCTAAAAAGAGATCATTACTTCTTATATACAAAGAACCACTTAATTTCCCATCGGCAACATACCATTGATACAGCAAATGGCACGGTGGTAATGCCATTTTTCCATCCGCTACATTTTCTTGTGGTGATTTTGATTCATCCGGCAAATCAGCAACGTTCCAACCACTAATAATATGTCGACGACTATTGGGATTTTTTTTAATTCCGTCAATTAAAGCACTAATTTGGTCATAACTTTCACCTTCAACACCTTTCCAATGTCGCCATTGCGCGCCATACACAGGCCCTAATTCACCTGTTTCTGTTGCCCATTCATTCCAAATTCTCACACCATTATCAGTCAGGTATTTAATATTGGTATCGCCTTTTAAAAACCAGAGTAATTCATGAATAATCGACTTGGTATGTAAACGCTTTGTGGTGACTAACGGTAGCCCTTCTTGCAAATCAAAACGTAATTGGCGACCAAATAAAGAGCGCGTGCCCGTTCCAGTTCGATCGCCTTTTTCACAACCTTTGGTTAAGGTTTCTTCTAGTAACTCTAAGTATTGTTTCATAACTCTAAGTATTGTTTCATAACTCTAAATTTCTTTTTTTGATCGGTAAGCGAGTATTAGCAATAAAACACCCAATAAAATAAGCGGGGTTGATAATATTTGCCCCATCGTTAACCAATCTAAAGCTAAGTAGCCTAAATGTTCATCTGGAACGCGATAAAATTCTACAATAAAACGAAAAATCCCATAAAAAAGTGCAAAAAGTCCCGATGCAGCGCGGTAAGGTCTAGGCTTCAGTGTATAAATCCATAAAATTAAAAATAAGACAATACCTTCTAAAGCTGCTTCATAGAGTTGGGATGGATGCCTAGGTTCAAACCCCGCACCAGGAAAAATAAATGCCCAAGGAACATCGGTTGTTCTGCCCCAAAGTTCCGCATTAATAAAATTACCAATACGCCCTGCCAATAAACCTAAAGGAACCACAGGCATTAAAAAATCTGCCATCGTAAATAGCGTGGAATTATGCTTCCTAGCAAAAATCCACATAGCCGCCATTACACCTAGAAAACCGCCATGAAATGACATTCCCCCTTGCCAAATTTTAACTAGCATTAAAGGGTCAGCTAAAAATTGATCAAACTGATAGAACAGCACATATCCCATGCGCCCTCCTAAAATAACCCCCATCGCTGCATAGAAAATTAAATCTTCCAAAGCTTCAGGTTTTATCGGTGAATTCTCTTTTTTTACCCGCCAACTTAATAGTAACCAAGCGCCGCCAATACCAATTAAATACATCAAGCCATACCAGTGTATTTTCACTGGGCCAAGGCTTAAAGCGACAGGATCTATAATAGGATAAGTCAGCATAATTCATTCGTTTTAAGGGATTAGTATGATCGCTATCATACCAAAATAAGCCCTCTTTATCTTATTGCCTAAACTTCATCATAATAAACATTAATTTATCTGTGATTAACTCTGCAAAAACATAAGCTATCATCATTTTATGTGCTTTATATCACCTTAATTACTATATAATTTTTCATAACAATCCCCTATAAAAATAATAATAAATATGCATAAATTAAAACTTAGCTTTTTCATGTTCTCTATCCTTTTGATAAGCCTCCTTTCGGGCTGTGCTCAAAAAACAAAAATAGCTATGTTACAGCCAGCAGAGATCGATATAAAAGCGAAGAATATTGCTGTCCTACCTTTTAAAAATGATACCAAAACAGGGTTAGCAGGAAAATTAGAATCCTCTTTAACAAGGGTGCGTTTTAATAGAAAACCTTATTTTAATGTTGTGGATCGCCAAGATATTAAAAATACAATCAAGGAACAAAGACGTCAACACAGTGGCTTATATGGTGAAAATTCAGAAGTAGAAGTCGGTTCTTTACTCGGTGCGAGTGCACTTATTTCAGGGCGTATTTTATCAATTACAAAAAATGACCAACGCCATAGAGAAAAACGTCGTAAATGTGATAAATCATCTTGTCGTGACTATACGGTAAATTGTGAAAAACGAAAAATCAGTTTATCGGCTAATATTCGTGTGACTAATGTAACACTTGGCACCGTTCCTTACAGTGATTCAGTTAACCGGTCATTAACCACCACACACTGCTCTGACGATCAAGTCATGCTGCCCTCTAAAGACCAAGCATCTCAAATATTGGCTAAAAAAATCGCTCAAGATTTTATTTTTAAGCTAAAACCTAATTATAAGCATGTTGAAGTTACTTTATTAGAAAGTGAAGATATCGATTACACTGACCGCGAAGAGTCTCTATTAAAAAATGGCTTAAAATATTTTAAACAAGAGCGCATTAATAAAGCAGATCAGTTATTATCTGAGTTATTAAAATCCACTCAGTTTAAATCTTATGTTGCTGCCTATAACTTAGGTGTTGTTAAAGAAGCAAAAGGTGAGTTAGCTGAAGCAGCTAAATATTATCATCTAGCCGATAACTTACAAATTGAGCCTGTAGAAGAAATCAACCAAGCCGTTAACCGCATTCAATCATCACTCATTAGAAATAAACAAGCACAAAGTCAAGTAAGCAGAAACCTTGCTAAATAATCATTTTTCCATACTTTGGATCGCGCAATAAATACCCCCTCCTTATTGCGCGTTGCCACACTATCGGGGCGCAGGTCTTCAGCCTGCATTTTAAATAAGCAGACTAAAGGTCTGCACCCCGTTGTATTTTAGCTATTTTGACCATTCAATATGACCTATAAATCACTCTTAATACCCCTTACTTGCATAAGTTTATTAGTTGCTTGCCAGTCTAATCAACCCATACGTTCTAACACGATAGAACCCGTAATTAGCTCCCTACCTAATTGGGTAAACAACCCACCTAGTGATTCAGAGAACTTTTTATTTGGCTCAGGTGCCGCAAGTACTAAAAAACAGGCTATAAAAGAAGCGCTGGTTGATTTAAGCTCGAAATTAGGAATCCAAGTAGAATCTCAATTTCAATCAAGTACTAAAGTGACAGAAGCTAAGTATGAATGGGTAGAGAAAAATTCTGAAAGCAGTATTAAAACAGAGGTCAAAGCGTTATCCATTAGCCAGTACCAAATAGAAGAAGTTTATGCCGCTACTTCTATGCAAACTTATGTTTTACTAAAAACAAATAAGACTTTGTTATATAACGCCTATAAAACCGAACTAGAACAGCATCTTGCTCACTACAAGGTGGCACAAGTCAACTTTAAGCAACTAGGTCGATACGAACGCTACCAAAATTCTTGCTTAGAAAAACTAAAATTACCTGATTTTAATAGAAAATTATCCGCCGCTAAAACCTTAAACTCCCAAATGGCTTTAAGAGACTTTCAAGCTTATGAAAATAAAGTAACCCAACAATTTCGTATTGCTAAACGACAATTAAATTTTAATATTCATTCGACAGACTCTACCAGTAAAGCATTATCCGAGCCTTTATCCACAGCACTGGCTAAAGCTGAATTATGGGGGCGTAAATCACAGAGCTTAACCATTAAGGCTTCCTCTTCAGCTCGATTTAATAAAGCGAGTGGCTTTAATATCGGCCGTTATTTATTAGATTTAAAAGTTTATGACGGTAAAAGTCTTATTGGTGGAAAAAAGATTAATTTAAAAGGCGCTAGTCTACAAAGCAAATCAGGAACACTCGCCCCAGCAATTAAGAAATTTACCAAGCTTATAAAAAAAGAAGGATTATGGAGCACTTTAGGCTTACAAGAAGTTGAATGTAAGTAGTTAAATTTTTTGTTATCTTATATCTCGTACCCAAGATACAGCTTAGGTACGAGATAATATGCCACTGAGAGAAGAGCTTTGTTAGGCAACTTTTAACGCATGTACACCTAACTCATTTTTATACTGCTCAACCTGCCACAGATCGTAAGTTACTTGATGCCCCATCCAACTTTCAGGACTACCACCTAAAGCAATTGATAACCTAACCGCCATTTCTGGGGTTACACTACCATTCCCATTGATTATTTTTGATAGTGTTTTTCTACTAACCTCCAAAGCCTTCGCGGCTTCAGTAATGCTTATTTTTGTTGGTTCAAGCCATAAACCTTTTATAACTTCACCTGGGTGAGGTGGATTATACATTTTCATCGTATCTCCTAATGGTAATCCTCATAATTGACAATTTCTGCATCACCTTTATAAAAGCGAAACGTAATACGCCAGTTTGTTTGAACTGTTACAAACCATATTCCTTTTTTGCTCCCCTTTATATTTTTAGAGTCAGTCGAATTAGTAAAGCAAAAGGCAAGACCTGACACCAATTTTTAAGCGATTAATTACCGAGGCTATCCGCTTAACTGGTTAGAGTGCCGTGAAACGACAACCGTGATGAAAGACAAGGATGGCATCAGCGAAAAAATAGCCACAACCGCCTACTTTGTTCATATTACCGATTTGCCCTTAAATAAAAAAAACAGTGCCAACAGTAGTCATACTGGACGCTTGAGGTGGAAAATCGAGAACGAAGGGTTTAATACCTTGAAGAATGGCGGTTATGCACTCAAACACAAATGGGCACGAACCAGTTACCCTGCTTTGAAAAATTACTTCCAACTCATGCAGATGGGGCATCTCATTAATCAACTCATGGTAAAAAGTACCCAGTACCAAAAAAAATTCATGCAGACTAAGAACCACCCCACACTACAAAGCCTATGGGATGATTTGATTGCCGCCATGAAATGGGCAAATATAAGAATGAAGCGGTTAAAAAAGATTACATCAACACGGAGTCAGTTCCGATTTGTCACTTAAATTAACAAAGGAGATGCCTTGATCCAGAATGTGAGGTTAACCGTATTTTTATCGCTAGGAGGTGTGCAAAAATAAATAGTTTTTGATTGTAAAAATTTAGCTTCTGAAAGGGAGAGGCTTGAGTGTACCTTAAATAAAATAACTGGGAATTTTACTGATTTCTGATGATATGCTCTGAGTCGCTGGCATAAGGTATCAGGTCTTGCCTTTTTCTATTTTTATGATCCTGCTCTCTCTTGAATAATGCAGCTTATAATATTCACCTATTTCATTCATGCTATATCCAGCACTTCCTATAGAATGCATCATATTTTACAGTCTAGCGCGCCATCCTAGTTCATGTAACACCGGGACGTCCTGTCACCATTGTTAATTCACTAACGGAGCGAATTATAGGAGCCCCAGTTCGTCCTGCGTCCGCTTCAACTTCGCACAAAAGCCGCTACGTTAAAGCTACCTCATTGACTTGACGGCTGTCGGGATAAAATTCTTGCCTCCCTCGCGCACTGCTAACGCAGTGCACTTCGGATTGGCGAATTTCCCTGTCGCCTACTGCGGACTAAAAATCATCACTTCGCTGCGCTCCGTTTCCCTGATTTTCAGCGTAGGCAAAATACAAGACCTGACACCACTTTTCATGCCACTTTTCATACTTGGTTACTTGCAGTTTTTTGTCCAACCTTAAATTCGCAGACACGATAAAATACTAAGTTAAGCAACTTAAACATGGCTCAATACCCACAAAAAAAGGACTCCAAATGCAGGAAATATTGATTGGCGGCAATGAAGAAACACAAATCATAATGAATGCTGCCATGGGCAACCGTCACGGCATGATTTCAGGCGCTACGGGAACAGGAAAAACAGTGACCTTACAAATCCTAGCGGAAGGCTACTCACGCTTAGGTGTTCCTGTCTTTATGGCAGATATTAAAGGCGATTTATCAGGTATCGCCAAACAAGGTAATGCCCATGACAAAATCACCGAGCGTATAACAACAATTAAAATTGATGATTTTCAGTTTCGCGCCAACCCTACTGTTTTTTGGGATATATTTGCCCAAAACGGCCATCCAGTCCGCACCACTATTTCTGACATGGGGCCGTTATTACTCAGCCACCTACTGGAATTAAACGATACGCAATCAGGTATTCTATACAGTTGTTTTAAAATAGCAGACGATCAAGGGATGCTTTTGCTGGATCTCAAAGATTTACGCTCTATGCTCAGCTGGATGGCCGATAATTCCAAGGCGCTTAAATCTGACTATGGTAATATTTCCTCGTCCAGTGTAGGAGCTATACAGCGTCGCTTATTAGTATTAGAAGAGCAAGGAGCCAGTCACTTCTTTGGTGAGCCCGCGATACAAATTGATGATTTTTGTCGGACTGATTTTTCAGGTAATGGCGTCATTAGCATTCTCGATGCAACAGATTTAGCATCAAAATCCCCTCGCCTATATGCCGCCTTCTTATTATGGTTACTCTCTGATTTGTTTGAAACTTTACCTGAAGTAGGCGATGCTGATCGACCCAAACTAGTGCTATTTTTTGATGAGGCGCATTTACTTTTTGACCGAGCACCTCGCGTGTTAATTGACAAAATTGAACAAATTGTACGCCTGATACGCTCAAAAGGTGTCGGCGTTTATTTTATTAGCCAAAGCCCCTTAGATATTCCAGAGGATATACTGGGGCAGCTAGGGCTAAAAATTCAACATGCCTTAAGAGCCTACACGCCCAAAGATCGTAAAACAATTAAAGCGGTCGCGGAAACCTTTCGCAAAAACCCACAACTCGATACCGAAACAGTCATAAAAGAGCTAAAAACCGGTGAAGCTTTAGTTTCTGTTTTAAATGCAGATGGCAGCCCTACTCCCGTTGAAAGAGTTCTTATTCGTCCACCTGAATCACGCATAGGCGCATTAACTGTAATTGAACGAACGGAGGCAATAGAAAGATCACCCTATAAAGACCGCTACGATCAAAGCATAGATAGAGAATCTGCCTATGAAATGCTTAAACAAAAAGCAGAGCAAATGGCAGAACAACAGCCCCCCAAAAAGGCTCGGCGCAGTAGTGGCCGTCAATCAGCAGGTGAAGCCTTATTGAAAAGTGCCGCACGCAGCATAGGCAGTCAAATTGGTAGGCAGATTATTCGCGGTATTATGGGTTCATTATTTGGCGGGCGCCGCTAAGGAGGTAGATCAGTATCAAGGAGTATCAAGGGGTGTGCGGCCGAGCAAGGTCGATAATTCCAGCGGGTGAAAGTCCCGCTCTGGCAAGGTAGGTCAACCACCAGATAGCAAACATCGGGCAGGCGGAGGTAACTCCAAATGTTAAGCACGATGGGCGCAAGCCAACAGGCCGTAAGCGCAAGTTGAAGTGATTTAGC
>DAOUSK010000076.1 GCA_030627265.1 Methylococcaceae bacterium | reverse complement strand
GCGAAATAAGGTTGTTTTACCTGCGCCATTGGGGCCAATAATCCCAACGATTCCACCGGGTGGTAATTGAAAATTTAGGTCATCAACCAGTAGCTTTTCACCGAACGCTTTATTGACGTGTTCTGCGCTAATGACCATATCACCTAAACGCGGGCCGGCAGGAATGAAAATTTCCTGAGTTTCATTCCGCTTTTGAGATTCCTGTGATGATAACTCATCAAAACGTGCTAAACGTGATTTACTTTTCGCATGGCGACCTTTTGCATTAGAACGTACCCATTCTAATTCGGCTTTCATCGCTTTCTGGCGCGAGGTTTCTTGTTTGTCTTCTTGAGCTAAGCGATTTTGTTTTTGTTCTAACCAAGAAGAATAATTGCCTTCCCAAGGAATACCTTGCCCTCTATCAAGCTCTAAAATCCAACCTGCGACATTATCTAAAAAGTAGCGATCATGGGTCACGGCAACAACAGTGCCTTCATAGTCATGTAAAAATCGCTCTAACCAAGCAACTGATTCAGCATCTAAATGGTTAGTAGGTTCATCTAAAAGCAGCATGTCAGGCTTAGATAATAATAAGCGACATAAAGCAACGCGGCGTTTTTCTCCGCCCGATAGCTTGGTGACATCAGCATCCCAAGGTGGAAGACGTAAAGCATCAGCGGCAATTTCTAATTCGCGCTCTAATTCCCAAGCATTTGCTTCTTCAATTTTTTCTTGTAGCTCGGATTGTTCGGCAAGTAATTTATCAAAATCAGCGTCAGGATCAGCGAATGCATCATTAATCGCATTGTAGCGATTTAAGACTTCTTGAATTTCACCAAGGCCTTCTTGTACATTTCCGCGGACATCTTTATCAGGGTTAAGGTTAGGTTCTTGTGAAAGGTAGCCTATGTTAATGCCTTTCATTGGAATTGCTTCACCTTCTATTTCTTTATCAATCCCCGCCATAATGCGTAGTAAGGTAGATTTACCAGAACCATTCAGGCCTAAAACACCGATTTTAGCACCGGGGAAAAAGGATAAGGAGATGTCTTTAAGAATGTATTTTTTAGGTGGGACAATTTTCCCTACGCGATTCATCGAAAAAATATATTGAGCCATGTGACTTATTCATCCATTTAGTTAAAATTCATGCGTTTTATTATAGCGGTGTTTGTCGTGTGGTTAAATTTGTTTTGCATCGGATAAAGCTTTTATTAATAAGTTAAAAGCCGTTGAGAAATCTTTTCCGTAAGCAATAACGCCATCTTCATGCCCCAGCATGGTAAATATTCCTGATGAAGGCTGATTAATAAGAAGCGCGATAGCATTTGCCATAGCGGGTGTGCCGTAGGCTATATCTTTAGTTGTATGGGGTAAATTCAAGCGCTGAGTGGCATGCCATATTTCTGGATTGTGTGCGTGAATAACACATTGAATAGCGCTATTTTTCTGGTAAACACTGGCATGGCTTAATGCTTCGGATGAGGGCTTGCACTCTCCCATAGAATAGAGGTTATTTTCAGCTAAACTAACCTGAGTGACTAAGCAGTAAGCATTGCGTAATAATGATTGTTTACCGCCTGTTTGCGTGCCGCTAATAATAAATTTATTGTTTTCATGGCGTTGACTGATATTTCCGTAACCATAGCCTAGGTAGCGGTCTGGGTTTTGGCCAATTAAACCTAAGTCATAAATAAGGCTTCGAAATTTGTTTATTTCAGCACAATTAATTGCATTGGGTAACTTAGAAAACTTGTGATGTAGCTGGTATTTAATAACACCTTCGGTTTCTGTCATATTTATTGTAAAATAAGCGGTTAATTTAATTATTTAACTAGTTTAGCAAATTATGCGCTGTCCTTTTTGTACTGCCCAAGATACTCGAGTCATCGATTCGCGTTTAGCGAGTGAGGGTGATCAGGTGCGCCGCCGCCGAGAGTGTAATGAGTGTAAAGAAAGATTTACCACTTATGAGGCGACAGAGTTTAATTTACCACGAATTATTAAGCGTGATGGTTTAAGAGAGCCATTTAATGAGCAAAAATTACGTGCCGGTATATTAAGAGCTTTAGAAAAGCGTCCAGTGAGCAGTGACCAGATAGAATCCGCTGTGACACGCATTAAAAAGTCGTTAATGTCGAGTGGCGATAGAGAAGTACAAGCTTTAATGTTGGGCGAATTAGTTATGAAAGAGCTGGCAAGCTTAGATCATGTTGCTTTTGTTCGTTTTGCTTCGGTTTACCGTAGCTTTGAAGATGTCAGTGAATTTACTGATCTGGTCGCAGGCTTACAAAAAAAGAGCAATGACTAAGCAGCAAGATATTATTTACATGGCACGTGCTTTAAATTTAGCAAGGCGAGGTACCTATACAACCCAGCCAAACCCACGAGTAGGCTGTGTTTTAGTTAAAGATAATAAGCTGATTGCTGAAGGGTGGCATGTGCGCGCAGGCGGAGGCCATGCTGAGGTAGAAGCATTAAAAAAAACAAAAAATGCCGCTGGAGCGACCGCTTACGTTACATTAGAGCCTTGTAGCCATTTTGGGCGTACAGCACCTTGTGCAGAAGCTTTAATAAAAGCAAAAGTAGCCCGAGTGGTTATTGCCATGCAAGATCCGAATCCACAAGTAGCAGGGACAGGTATTGCTTTACTGGAAGCGGCAGGCATAGAAACAGTCTGTGGTGTTTTAGCAAAGGAAGCGCGTGAAATCAATAAAGGCTTTATTCAGCGTATGTTGCACGCAAAACCTTATGTATTAAGTAAATTGGCGATGAGTTTAGATGGTCGTACCGCGATGGCATCCGGTGAGAGTAAATGGATAACCTCGGCTGAGGCTAGGCAAGATGTTCAGCAGTTGCGAGCGGCTTCAAGCGCAATTCTGACAGGCGTTGATACCGTGATAGCGGATGATCCTAGTATGAATGTACGCTTAGAAAATGTTGATGTCGAACAACCTTTAAGGGTTGTTTTAGATTCTGCATTAAGAACGCCTACGATAGCTAAATTATTGACTTTAAGTGGGCGGTGCTTAGTTCTAACGTGCTCTGACGATGGCGAAAAAAGAGCAGCTTTGGAGCATGCGGGGGCAGAAGTTTATACTTTAGCCAAAAATAAGCAAGGACAGTTAGATTTGCAGGGTGTTTTGCAATTTCTAGCCGAGCAACAAGTGAATGATGTTTTAGTCGAGGCAGGCGCAACACTTAATGGTGCTTTGATGGAGCAAGGCTTAATTGATGAATGCGTTGTTTATATGGCGCCTTGTTTGTTAGGGGCGAGTGGGCGTGGTTTATTTGATATGCCGACCATTAATAAAATGGCTGATAAAAAACAGTTGGAAATGCTCGACATGCGTAAAGTCGGGGTGGATATAAGGTTGCAGTTTAAGGTGCAGAAATAAAATGTTTACAGGTATTATTTTAGCTGTAGGAAAAATAAGTCAGATTGAACAAAAATCGGGTGATGTGCGGCTATCGATAGAGACAGGCAAGCTTTCTTTAAAAGGTGCTAATTTAGGCGATAGTATTGCGGTTAACGGTATTTGCTTAACGGCTGTTGAATTAACTGAACATAGCTTTGTCGCTGATGTTTCTAACGAAACGTTAGCACGGACTAATTTAAAATCAGCCTCTGTTGGAACACCGGTTAATTTAGAGTTGGCGATGACACCGCAAACACGATTAGGCGGACATATCGTGAGTGGACATGTTGATGGTTTAGCTGAGTTATTAGAGCAAAGCCCTGATGGTCGTTCTATACGCTTTCGATTTAAAGCGCCGGATTCTTTAGCTAAATATATAGCTGAAAAAGGATCAATTTGTATTAATGGGATTAGCTTAACAATTAACAAAGTAGAAGGGGCGGAATTTAGTGTTAATATTGTCCCCCATACATTAAAAGAAACCACATTAGCGGCTATTTCAGTTGGCGACTCTGTCAATTTGGAAGTTGATTTATTGGCGCGCTATATGGAACGACTAATGAAAGGCGAATCAGCGGCAGATTGCCCGACTCGTGTAACTGAAAATTTATTAAAAGAAAGTGGATTTATCTAAACAATGAATACAACTGAGGAAATTATAGAAGATATTCGCCAAGGTAAAATGGTCATTATTATGGATGATGAAGACCGTGAAAATGAAGGCGATTTATTAATGGCGGCAGACTTTGTTCGTGCTGAAGATGTTAATTTTATGGCGCGTTATGGTCGCGGTCTAATTTGTTTAACATTAACAGGTGATCGCTGTGAGCAATTACGTTTGCCTTTAATGGTGACAGATAATAATGCAGCGTATGCGACTAACTTTACTGTTTCAATTGAGGCGGCAGAAGGAGTAACAACGGGGATTTCTGCGGGGGATCGTGCAAAAACAGTCTTAAGTGCTGTGGCTAAACATGCAAAACCTGAAGACATCGTCCAGCCTGGGCATATCTTTCCTTTAAGAGCGCGAGATGGCGGTGTGTTAAACCGGGCAGGTCATACCGAAGCGGGCTGCGATTTGGCACGTTTAGCAGGTGTTGAACCTGCGGCGGTTATTGTTGAAATTTTAAACGAAGATGGCTCGATGGCTCGTCGGCCTGAGTTAGAGATTTTTGCGCAAGAACATGATTTAAAAATTGGTACCATTGCTGATTTAATTCACTACCGTACTGCAAATGAAAGTACTTTAGAAAGAATTAGTGAGTGTCAGCTACCCACAGAGTTTGGTGATTTCCAGCTGTATGCTTACCAAGATCGTAATGATGGTAATGTTCATGTTGCTTTAACAATGGGGGACGTTAGTAATAATGAGCCTGTGTTAGTCCGAGTTCATGCGCGTAATTTATTAAATGATGTGTTAGCTTCAACACGTAGCGATTGTAAAATGCCCGTTCGTGATGCAATGCAGCAAATATCAGAAGTAGGGCGTGGCGTTTTAGTATTAGTACGCCAAGAAGAAAATAATAAAGCTTTAGCTGAATTAATTTATCAGTATCAATTACAAGATAGAGGTGTTTCTGAGCCTGCAAATGAAGATAAGACGGGTACTTGGCGCACAACAGGAACAGGATCACAAATTCTTGCTGATCTAGGTGTGCATAAAATTCAAGTTTTAGGTACGCAGAAAAACTACTTTGGTTTGTCGGGCTTTGATTTAGAAGTCGTTGAGACAGCTACAAAATAACAAATTAAACACTATTTTTAAGAGGCAAGTATGTCAGCAGTAAAATTAATCGAAGGTAATCTTTTAGCAGAAGGTGGTAAATATTGTATCGTCGCCGCTCGTTTTAATAGCTTTATTGTAGAGCAGTTAGAAAATGGTGCGATTGATGCTTTAGTGCGTCATGGGGCAAAAAAAGAAGACATTACTTTAGTGAAAGCACCAGGTGCATTTGAATTGCCGATGGTGACTCAACGTATTGCTGCATCTAAAAAGTTTGATGCCATTATTGTTTTAGGCGCTGTTATTCGGGGTGGTACACCACATTTTGATTATGTTGCTGGGGAATGTGTTAAAGGTATTGCACAAGTTTCACTACAGTATGATATTCCTGTTAGTTTTGGTGTGTTAACGGTTGATAGCATTGAGCAAGCCATTGAACGTGCCGGCACAAAAGCGGGTAATAAAGGAGCGGAAGCGGCTTTATCAATGGTAGAAATGGTTAATTTATTTAATAACTTGGAAGCTTAATGAGTTCTGCAAAAACCAAAGCAAGACGCTGTGCTGTTCAAGCGCTTTACCAGTGGCAGATGACAGGACAAAATTTAAAGCTTATTGAGCGCCAGTTTTTTGAAGATGACCGTTTGAAAAATGCTCAGAAAAATTATTTTATTGATGTCTTTCATGGTGTACCTAAGCATTTAGATAAAATTGATGCTGCTTTTGTTGCTTATGTTGATCGCACAATAGACGAAATTGATCCTGTTGAGCGCGCTATTTTACGTATTGGTGTTTATGAATTAATGCATAAGCCTGATGTTCCATACCGTGTTGTTATCAATGAGGGTGTAGAGCTTGCTAAATCTTTTGGTGCTGACGGCAGCCATAAATATGTGAATGGCGTATTAGATAAAGTGGCACAAGAACAAAGAAAGATTGAAATTGAAGCAAAAAAATCAAAGTAATTTTAACTAAATGGCATAAATGAGTTTATGGATAAAAGCAAAGTAAAGTTTGGAACCAGTGGTATTCGTGGGTTAGTTAGCGATATGACGGATAAACTCTGTTATGCCTATACACTTTCTTTTTTAGCTTATTTACATGAAACAAAAGCAATAACGTCAGGGTCAGCCGTTGCTGTCGCAGGAGATTTGCGCAGTAGTACGCCGCAAATTATGAATGCAGTTGCAGCTGCGGTGACTGATGCCGGTTATCAAATCATTAATGCAGGTTTAGTACCAACACCTGCATTAACTTTATATGGAATTGCGCAAGGAATTCCAACATTGATGGTAACAGGTAGCCATATCCCAGATGATCGCAATGGAATTAAATTCAATAAACCAACGGGCGAAGTGTTAAAAGAGGATGAGCAAGGAATTTTGGCGCAAATGCCTGATTTAACCGATAGCTTGTTTGATCAAAATGAAAACTTATTAAAATCAGATTATTTACCTGAAATAAACCCAGAAATAGAAGCGCAGTATATTCAACGTTACTTGGATTTTTTCCCAGCCGATGCTTTAAAGGGTTTTAAAATTGGTATTTACCAACATTCCTCAGTTGCTCGTGAATTATTACCTAAAATAATGGAAGGTTTAGGCGCGCAAACGGACTGCTTAGGCTGGTCGGAACAATTTATTTCGGTCGATACCGAAGCTATTCGCCCTGAAGATGTTGTCTTGGCAGAGCAATGGTCTAAAGAATATGGATTTGATTGCATTATTTCGACCGATGGCGATGCAGACAGACCTTTAGTGAGTGATGAAAAAGGGGATTGGTTACGAGGTGATGTTGCGGGTATTTTGGTGGCGAAATTTTTACATGCAGACGCGGTCATTACACCTGTTAGTAGTAACAGCGCACTAGAAAAAAGTAATTATTTTTCCAAAGTCATACGCACTAAAATTGGCTCTCCCTATGTGATTAAGGCGATGCAATCGGTAAGCAAGTTAAAAACAGTGGTTGGTTACGAAGCGAATGGTGGTTTTTTACTGAATACACCTATTTCTTTAGAGGGTAAAACATTAGCTGCATTACCAACACGAGATGCAGTTTTAATACCATTAGCTATTTTAAGCCTTGCTAAAAAGAATGCTTGCACCGTATCTGAATTATTGCAGACTTTGCCTGCTCGTTATACTTATAGTGATCGTATTAAGAATTTCCCTACTGAGCTGAGTGCGTCTATTTTAGCTACCTTGAAAACAGGCGATTTAGAGCAAGATGCGGCTGAAATTAAACGTTTATTTGCCGATGAAATTGCTGCTGCAATTGATATTAACGATACCGATGGCATGCGTATAACATTAAATAATGAAGAAGTTGTGCATCTGCGTGGCTCAGGAAATGCGCCTGAATTACGCTGCTATACTGAAGCGGCGAGTTACTTTCGTGCTAAAGAACTCAATCAACTCTGTATTAAGCATATGCTTAACTGGAATACTTAGGAACAGATATAAAAGGATATATATTCAGTGAATAAAAAGAGACGCGTTAAAAAATCTTCAACAGTCCCTTATGATCTTATATTACGTAGAGCTTTGTTGATTGTTGTTCTATGCGCAATATTAGTTGCTTTAGGTTGGTTAATAAATACAGCGTTTAGCGGGCTTGATGTAGAGGCCGCTGATGTTTTTGCTGTCTTTATGCTGATTACTATGACCGCTAGTACGTTGTTATTAATATTAATTGCTGTGGAAAAATTTACCGGGCACTCATGGTTAAACGGTCTAGAGTTTATTGGAGAATATACTCTACGGATGATTGATTTAGGCTATAACAAAACACTAGATTTTGTTGGTGTTGATAATCAAAAGACTAACCGTCGCGTGAAAAAACGGGTTAATGTTTCCAATACAAAATTAGATATTACTCATGAAGATAGGCAGAATACGCCTATTTCGCCTAATGACTTGGATGAGGCTGAAGAAATCATTCCTTCTAAGCCTGTTGAGAAAGATGAGCCATCATTAGGATTTAAGCTTTCTGATTTAAAAACGGAAGAAGAGCCTTCTTTAGGTGCTGAATTATTTCAAAATTCATTTTCTAAATTGGTAGAGCAAGAGAAGTCTAGTGAGGTTGCTATTAAAAATGACACCTTTGATAAATCTGTGTCTGATGAAGTGATTGAAATTTCTCAAGTGGATGATTTGCTAGATGAACTACTCAATAAAGAGTCTGAAGCTGTTAATTTAGAGCAAGAAGGTCCTGTTTTATCGGATGTTGAACTATCTAGATCAAGCATAGTTGAGCCGTCAGTAGTACAAGAAGATTATGATGACGTTGAGGATGAAGAAAAACAGGAAGAGCAGTTTAATTATGTGGGTGAAGGGTATTCTAGTAATGGCTTTGAAGAACCAGGGCCTGAAAACTCACAAATAGAATCGCTAGCAGAAAGTGAACCGCCTGCACCAAAGACAAATAACTCATTTTCTGACATATCTAAAAATAACCTCATGGGGTTAGCTAAGAAAAATGAAGAGGAGGTAGCTGAGGATGAAGGCGTGTTCCAATTTTCTTCTGTCAGTTCAATGTTAGATCAAGCAAAGCAAGCAGCAGCAAATATTATTTCTGATTTGCAGCCAGTCTTCAATAGTGAGCCTCAAGAAAAAAGCTATCGCTTACCTGATATCTCTTTATTAGAAATGCATGAGCAGTCAATACGTTCATATACTGAAGAAGAACTTGAGGATATGTCGCGTACTGTTGAGCGTGTTTTATTAGATTATAAGGTGAGTGTTGAAGTGCAAGGTGCTTACCCTGGACCTGTCATTACTCGGTTTGAATTAGCATTAGCACCCGGTGTTAAAGTTAGTAGGGTGAGTGGTTTAGCGAAAGATTTAGCACGTGCAATGCGTGTTACTAGTGTGCGTGTCGTGGAAATTATTGCTGGTACTTCATTTGTTGGTTTGGAAATCCCTAACCAAGAAAGAGAGTTAGTGTCATTTCGTGAAATTATTGCATCAGAAGCATTTCAAAATGAAAAATCATCATTAACCTTATCTTTAGGTAAAGATGTTTCAGGAAAAACAGTTGTTGCTGATTTAGGTAAAATGCCGCATGTGTTAGTGGCAGGTACGACAGGTTCGGGTAAATCAGTTGCGATTAATACCATGATTTTGAGTATGCTCTTTAAAGCAACACCTGAGCAAGTGCGACTGATTATGATAGACCCAAAAATGCTGGAGCTCTCTGTTTATGAAGGTATTCCGCATTTATTAACTCCAGTTGTCACCGATATGAAAGAAGCGCAAAGCGCTTTACGCTGGGCTGTGGCAGAAATGGAGCGACGCTATAAGCTTATGTCCAAAGTGGGTGTAAGGAATTTAGCTGGCTATAATCAAAAAATAGATGAAGCAGCCGAACGTGGTGAAACAATACGAGACCCCTTATTTCAATTAACAAAACCACTAGAAAATGGTGAAGCATTTCCAGCCTTAGAGAAATTGCCTCATATCGTTATTGTCATTGATGAATTAGCCGATATGATGATGATTGTTGGTAAAAAAGTAGAAGAATTGATTGCCCGATTAGCTCAAAAAGCGAGAGCAGCGGGGGTCCATTTGATTTTAGCCACGCAGCGCCCCTCGGTTGATGTTTTAACAGGCTTAATTAAAGCGAACGTCCCGACACGAATATCCTTTCAAGTTTCATCAAGAATAGATTCACGAACAATTTTAGATCAGGGTGGTGCAGAAGCGCTGCTAGGTAATGGTGATATGTTATTTCTGCCTTCAGGAACCAGTATTCCTGTGCGGGCACACGGGGCTTTTGTTGCAGATGAAGAAGTGCACCAAGTGGTTGAATACTTGAAAACTCAAGGCGCGGTAAACTATTTAACCGACGTAATTCAAGAGGATGTCTCGGAGTCACAGGGCGGCTCTTCAGCTCCAACTGATGAAACAGACCCTTTGTACAATGATGCCTTGGATTTCGTTTACGATAGTAATAAAGCATCAATATCTAGCCTGCAAAGGCGGTTTAAAATAGGCTATAACCGCGCTGCTAGAATGATTGACCAGATGCAAGAAGAAAATATAGTCAGCCAGCCAGAAGGAAATGGTTCACGGAGTGTGATAAGAAGAGATTAGTATTTTTTTATGACACATTAACAGCAGTATTCATTTTATATTAGGCACTACAAGTAATTTATTATGCTAAAAGATTATATTCAACTTTGTTGGTTTAAAGGATATCCAGAAGATTTACAGACAGACCGTAAATTTTTATGGACTAATTTAATCGTTTATATGCTTCTAGGTTTGTTTATACAGGCTAATATTACTGATCCAGTAGAAGCTTTTATTCAAATATTTGTGGAAATTTTTATTACATTAATTTTCTTAAGCGCGCTTATTTTAAAAGATGGTAGTACTTATCACTTTGAGCGTTTTGTGACTGCAGTATTAGTGTGTGAAAATTTTGTTTATGTACTAGCACTGCCTTTGGCTTTTTGGTTTATTTTTGCAAAAGGGACGGCTGCTTCAGTCTACCCAATTTATATAGGGGTAGTGTTGATAATATGGTCTATGGCTATTATTGCTTACTTATTTAAAGGTCTTTTCAATTTTGATAATAAAATAAGTATAATCTTATCAGTTGCTTATTTTTTATTTACTTACTTTGGTTCTTTTGTTTTATTATTAATGATATAGGAGACTGTAAATAATTCTGTGTAACTGCCATTTTTAAATATGATCTTTTAATCTGTCTTCAAATACAATCATAAAATAATTTAATGCTGTTTTCCAAT
>DAOUSK010000115.1 GCA_030627265.1 Methylococcaceae bacterium | reverse complement strand
TTTTGTCACGAGCGATAATAGGATCTGCGGCCGTACCAACCACCTCTATATCATCTGACGCGTCAAAAATTGAAGTCAGCATCGTACGAATTAAAGCAGAATCATCAACAATCAATAAACGTATTTTTTTCATCCTAGTCCCTTAAAATAGTTCAATTTCGACTTCACTTTCAACAGGTACATCCTTAATACTTTTCCTATAACTTGATTCTCTAATAACGATTGTATCATTATGTAAATCTTGTATTTTTTTCATTCTTACACGCCCCGTTTTGGGGTAAAAGTTCACTTTTCTAGGGTAAATATCACCTAAATCTTGGCCTAAAAGTTTCAACGCTTCGGCATCAACATATTCTAACGCAAATTCAATATTTTTTAGCCCAACATCACTCATAGAGGGAATGATTTTCCCACCACCAAACAATTTAACTTCCAGGTTTTTTCGCTTACCGCCTTCAGATAAAATGCTATTAATCAAATGCTCCATTGCAAAATTACCATATCGAGTCGCATTACCCACAACGGCTTCAGCACCTTGTTGTAATCGTGATTCTGTAGTTTCAGGCAACATAAAATGATTCATTCCACCAATACCAGCAATAGGATCACGAATGCAAGCAGAAATGCAGGAACCTAAAACGGTCGTAATAAGTTCATCATCTTTAGTGACATAATATTCTCCCGGCAATAATTTTGCTGCAAAAATTTCATTTTGCCTATCCCAATAACGCTTTATATTACTAAATGCAGGGATGGAGATCGGTGATAGCTCTTGATTCATCGTTATTTAACCTTACGGTAAATAGTATTACCTATCAAATCAAAATCTGTTTCTACCGTATGTAATGATTCAGAATGCCCTATCAATAAATGAGAGCCCGTATTTAAATACTGACTGTATCGATTAACCAGCTTTTCTTTAGTCGCTTGGTCAAAATAGATAATGACATTCCGGCAAAAAATAAAGTCAAACTTGCCCTTCATCGGCCACCCGTGCATTAAATTCAGTTGTTTAAACGTAATCAAGGATTGCAATGCAGGATCAACTCTTACTTTATTATTATTAACACCTGTACCTTTTTTGAACCAACGCTTTAATTGCGAATTGGATAAGCCACTGACGCGATCAGAACCATAAACACCATTCGCCGCTGTTTGCAAAACATTCGTATCGAGATCAGTTGCTAAAATTTTCACATCCCAGCCAGAAGGTAGGTTTTCCAATAAGGTCATGGCCAAAGAATAAGGTTCTTCGCCAGTAGAGCATCCTGCAGACCAGAGTGTGATTTTTTTAGTTTGATGATTACGCTTCATTAAGTCGGGAATAATGATATCTTTTACATATTCAAAGTGATGATTTTCTCTAAAAAAAGCAGTTAAATTTGTCGTAATGGCATTAATAAATTCTGTAAATTCAGTGGCTTCATTTGCTTCAAGATATTCACAATATTCTTTAAAACTTCCTAAACCAAGCATTCTTATTCGCTTAGCTAAGCGCGAATAAAACATATCAAACTTGTCATCGGTAACAATAATACCAGAATGACTATTTGAAATCTTTCTTAAGACATTAAAATCTTCCTGAGTATATTCAAATTCTCTTTGCTTTTTTGACATCACACTTCCCTTTGATTAAATTCTAAACTAACAAAAAAATTCAATCTTTAACTAAAAGAATCCAGCAGCGGCAGCATCTAAACCTAGCATTTCATAAACCCCTAAAATTTTTGCGGAATCAATAAAATTATCTGATGGAAATTCAAAATTAACTTCCTTTTGTAATTTAATCGACTCTTGTTTTAAAACAACAAATAGTTGCAAAGTTGCGGTATCAACCGTTTTAACTCCTGAGGCATCAAGCTCTATAGCAGAGTGATCTTCTAAGGTTTTTAGTAAAAGCTCATATAACACGCTAACACTTTGTATATTTAGTGTTGAATCTAAGCTAATCTCAGGCTTTGTAAGCTCAGGTTCATCTTCAATAGCAGGTGCCACTACTACAGTTATCTCCGCCTCAGCTTCAATAACAGGCATCGCAATAGTTTCTTCATGAACCTCTTGCTCTAGTGTTGCCACTTCTTCATCTGATACGATTGATGCCACTTCAGTCGTCTCTACTTTTTCTTCAACTTCACTATCGTCATCTTCATTCATCCATGCTAATGGATCGTACCCAATTAGATTTTCATTATTATCTGTTGTCATTTCATTACCTTGCCTTCAAGAAAGGCATCTGCCAATTTACGAAAATCTCGTGCTGACCGACTTCCGGGACGATATTCTAAAATAGTTTTACCAAAGCTAGGGCATTCAGCTAACAAAGCCGTTTCTCTAATAACAGCATCTAAGACTTGGTTTGGAAAATGCTTTAGCATTGTCGCTAATACTTGTTTAGATATGCGGCGAGTTGTTGAATATCGCGACATAACTAATGAAATTTTATAGTGCTTTTTTAAGGCTAATTCAAATCGTTTTATCGTACCGACCAAATGGGATAGCCCTTGTAATGCCAGAAAATCACTCGTCATAGGAACAAGTACTTCATCTGCGGCAAATAAAGCATTTGCCACTAATACTCCGGAGGATGGTGGACAATCTATAAAAACGAAATCTTGATCCTGTAGATTTTCCTGCAATGCTTTACGTAATAAATCACCACGTTGCGCCCCGCCATCGGAGAGTTGCTCAATTTCTTGTAACCGTGGGCCTGCAACAATCAGCTGTAAATTATCCCGTATTTCAGTTATTTGTTCAAAAACCTTTTTTTCACCGAGCAAAACAGCATCAATTCCACTTAGATTTCCAGAAACAACACCAAAAGATACCGCTAGATGCCCTTGTGGATCTAAATCAATCACCGTTACTTTTTTGCCTTTTTTGGCAAGCGCATGTGTTAAATTTGAGGATGTGGTTGTTTTTCCAACCCCGCCTTTTTGATTAATAATCGCTACAACTCGAGTATTCATATGCTTAAGCCCTTAAGACATGACCTCTGAAATCCCTTCAAATTGCTCAGGATTTAACAATTTATCTACATTTAAAAGCATAATCATATTATCTTTAGTTACATACATACCGCGGATAAATTGAGTATCAATTTTCACACCCAAATTTGGTTTATCTTTTATATCCTTAAGATTAACATCTAAAACGTCAGATACTGCATCGGCAACGATCCCCATAATAGCTGATCCTTGCTCTGTTTCAACACATAGAACAATAACAACAGTGACCGGCGTATATTCAACATTCTCCATCATAAAACGCACTCTTAAATCTATAATAGGTACAATTTCACCTCTAAGATTTAACGCACCTTTGATATAGTCAGGTGTATTAGGGATTTCACGTACTGTTTCCCAGCCTCTGATTTCTTGCACGCGTAAAATCTCAACACCGTACATTTCACCTGCTAAATCAAAAGTCAAATATTGAGCTTTCATGTTAGATTCATTTACATTAGCGCCATTTGACATAATTATTACTTCCTACAAATTTACTCAAGCTTTTATCATTCCTAAAAATTAATTGGTACTGAATTACCTCCAGTACCAATTTAAAACCCTCCCTAAGGATGGCTTATTAATTTAGAATTCACCCCATTCATCATCACTATCATCACTACTAGCAACAATTCTAGCACCTTCAATAGGTGCTGGTTGTGATGGTGCTTTTGCTCTAGCTGGAGCTGAAGGCGCCTTTGGTGCTAAAGCGGCTCTTTTAACGCCAGCGCTAGCTTCTACTGTTTGAAAAAAACCTAATAAGCTGGTCATAGTTTCTGATTGATCACTCATAGAAACACTGGCAGCGGATGCTTCTTCAGCAAGTGCCGCATTTTGCTGTGTGATTTCATCCATTTGAGAAACCGCTTGGTTAACTTGTTCAATCCCTTGAGATTGCTCAATACTAGCCCCAGCAATTTCAGAAATAATATCACCTAACTGTTTAACACCAGTAACAATTTCAGTTAAAGCAGTTCCTGTTTCATTAACAAACTCCGTACCGGCTCTTACTTTTTGGATACTTGTTTGAATTAATGTTTTACTTTCTTGTGCGGCAGCAGCACTTCGTTGTGCAAGATTTCTTACTTCTGTTGCTACGACTGAGAAACCGCGACCTTGTTCGCCTGCTCTAGCCGCTTCAACCGATGCGTTTAATGCAAGTAAATTGGTTTGGAAGGCAATTTCATCAATAACACCAATAATCGCAGAAATTTTATTACTACTTTCATTAATTTCAGCCATTGCATCGACGGCTGAAGTAACAATGTCTCCACCTTTTTCAGCTAAGCGTCGAGCATTTGTTGAAACTTTCTTCGCTTCTTGTGCATTCTCAGAGTTGTTTTTAACTGTGCTAGTTAACTCTTCCATACTCGATGCAGTTTCTTCTAAGCTAGATGCCTGCGTTTCTACACGTTCAGAAAGGTTATTATTTCCACTTGCGATTTCTCTAGATGCATTATTGATAAAGTCAGCTGACTCACGTACTTGACCAACAATTTCAGCTAATTTATCAACTGTGGCATTAATATTGTTCTTACATTCGCCATAAACACCATCATAATCAGCGGTTATTTTGCTTGATAAATTACCCATTGCAAGATTTTGCATCGCATTGTTAATTTCAGCAAAAGCCTGATCGATACCATCCGTTAATTCGTTAATACCTTCACTTAAACTTTCAAAGAAGCCTGATTTATCAGCTAATTCTAAACGATTCGATAAATCACCCGCTTTAACCGCATTAACTAATCCAGCGATTTCTTT
This sequence comes from Methylococcaceae bacterium, assembly GCA_030627265.1. GTDB lineage: Bacteria > Pseudomonadota > Gammaproteobacteria > Methylococcales > Methylomonadaceae > Methyloprofundus. The sequence continues at coordinate 1,826 of DAOUSK010000115.1, read as the reverse complement.
TTGAATTTTAACTTCAGCCGTTCTGTCTAACCATTCAACAACAATACCAATTCTATCGCCATCATTATCTAAGACAGGATTTGCAACAAAGGCAAGCGTTCTCCCTCCTAAATTAAGTTCCGCGTTATGCGTAGAACTTAATGTTGCAAGCATTTTACGTTGCATACTAGGGTCTTTGTGGAACTGATCGATATTAGCACCTAATAATTTGCTGCTATCAAAGTGAGGTAATTGCGTGCGTATATCTGCCTCCGCATTACTAAACATCGCTTGAACAGTATTATTCATGTAAATGATTTCTAAATTATTATTCGAAACCATCACGCTTGAATTAACATTATCTAGTGCTTGCTTAATTCGTAATGATTCAGCACCGACTTGCTTTGAATAGGCTAAATCAGCATTAAGTTTCACCTGCATAGAGTATAAGTTGCGGTAGAACTCACCCACTTGATCCTTTCTATCTATGTCTATGTTATTTTGAAATTTTTCATCAGCAATATTCTTAAATATATCTGAACTATTTGCTAGTGCTTTTAATAAATCAGCAATAATCGAGTAACCAAATATAATCGCGACTAATGTAAGCCCCGCAACTACTCCAAGATGCATCATATCTTGTGTTTGGTAAGACCCAATCATTGAGCAAACATTAGGTATCAAAAATAAAATTGCAGCAATCAGCGCTTTTTTATTAATTGACATTTCTTTAATATTTTTAGTTAACTTCGCTAGACCCGTTGGTCTAATCGTTGTTGGTCTCGTGTTATTAAGTTCTCTATATAATTTATCTGCTGCATTCACCTGTTCACGAGTCGGTGCATAACGAACTGATAAGTATTCTACAACTGAACCATTTTTATAAACGGGGGTTACATTCGCTTCAACCCAATAGTAATCACCCGCTTTAGTTCTATTTTTTACCGGTGCAGTCCATGGTTTACCTGCTTGCGATGTTTCCCATAAATCTTGGAAAGCAATCGATGGCATGTCAGGATGACGAACCATATTATGATTATGCCCGACTAGGTCATTGTAGCTAAAGCCACTAATCTCGACAAAGGCATCATTCGCATACGTAATAATTCCTTTTAAATTAGTTCGCGTGACTAAAATAGTCCCGTCCTTCATTAAGACTTCTTTGTCTGTAACTGGCATATTTATTTTCATTAGGTATTCCCCTTACGAACTGATTTAATTGTAGTATTCATTTTAATCATCCTCTTCAGACCCATCTTCCTCAAGGCCATCGAGCTTAAGTAACTTTTCAACATCTAATAGCATGACCATTCGATTATCAACTGATGCAATCCCGTTAATAAACTCAGTGCTCACTTTGGTTCCAAAATCCGGTGCACTTTGAATATTCTCTTTCTGAATATTCATTACATTTGAAACAGAATCAACCACAACACCCATGGTTCGATTTCTTCCGAGACAAACAGCCTGCAATACGACAACAACCGTTAAATTTGTATATTCAGAGTGTTCCAAATGGAAACGCTCTCTTAAGTCAATAATCGGAACAATAGCACCTCTTAAATTGACTACGCCTTTCTCATAGCTTGGCACATTGGGTATTTTTGATACGGGCTCCCAGCTACGTATTTCTTGCACACTAAGAATAGTGACACCGTATTCTTCATCCCCTAAAGTAAAGCTTAAAAATTGTACTGAATTTTCAGGTACTTTGCTTTCTGTTTCTTCGTTCGATGTATTTTGTTCCATAATTAATTTATCTTATTGATTTGATAATCTGACTAAACCTGGAATATCTAAAATAAGTGCAACGGAACCATCACCTAAGATAGTTGCACTTGATACAC
>DAOUSK010000062.1 GCA_030627265.1 Methylococcaceae bacterium | reverse complement strand
CAGCAACAGTCACAGTTTCGATGGTCGCACAGCCGGCTAAAAGAGCAAGAAGAGGTGCAATCAGTAATAACTTGATTTTCATTAGTATTCCCCAGAAATTTATTATTAGTATTGGTGAAATAGGTATGTCTAAAACACGAGATTAGTATATTCTAATATTCAAACCAAGTAAAGAACTGGGTTATTGTTGTTAATTAGCTTTCTCGAAATTTCAATTTTAATTGCTTCCAGCCCTGTTTACAATCGTCTATCACTAAATAAAGTGAAGGAATTAATATTAAGGTAATTAAAGAAGCAAAGAGAATTCCAAAGCCAATAGAGACCGCCATAGGAATTAAAATACGCGCTTGACGTGATGTTTCTAAAATCATAGGGGCTAAACCAAAAAAAGTGGTTAGCGTGGTCAATATAATAGGTCTAAAGCGTTGAATAGCCGCTGATTTAATTATCTTATGGGCTGATAAACCACCTGTTTGTTGCAAATGGACAGCATGACTAATGAGTACTAGTGCATCATTAACCACAATGCCAGAAAGCGCGACAATGCCTAGCATACTTAAAATACTTAAGCTCAAACCCATTAAAATATGCCCAATGAGAGCACCGATAATGCCAAATGGAATACTAATAATAACGATAATAGGCAGGGTATAGCTTTTAAAAGGGATGGCTAACATGGCATAAATAGCTAATACAGCAAAAACAAAACTGAGCTTTAAACTCCCTAAACTTTTACTGATATGCGCTTGCGAGCCTTCAAAACTAAATTGTAAGCCTGGGTATTTTTCGACTAAGGCAGGCAGGTTGGTTTCTTTTAACGCATTAATAATTTGTATTGATTGGCTTTTAGGATTTACATTGGCGGTTACTTGCACATTTCTGCGCCCATTGCGCCGCTTAATTTCTGTAAAGGCACGCCCTTGCTCAACCTTAACGATTTCATAAAGAGGAATATAGGTTGATGAGTTTGTTTTAATTAAAAAATCACGCATAGCTTGAGAAGAGCTGCGTTCATTTTCAGGTAAACGTAACATTACTTTAATTTCATTACGCCCGCGTTGTTGGCGTAGAACTTCTGTACCGTAAAATGCATTGCGTACTTGTTGCGCAACGGACAATGCACTTAAACCTAAGCTTTCTCCTTCAGGTAATAGGCTAAAATCAAGTTGTCTTTTACCTAAGCTCATGCCATTACTGATATCTTTTGCAATAGGGTAATCATGCAGAGCGCTTGCAAGTTCTTGGCTAGCTTTTTCTAAAATCTTAATATTACGATGTGTTAACTCAACAGTAATGGCGGAACCAGAACCAGGTCCACCTGAGTCAGACTCAAAAATTAAGCTATCAATCCCCGCAATTTCACCGCTTGTTTGTCGCCATAAATTATTAAAACCATCGGTGCTAATAATGTCTTCACGGATTTCTGGCGCAACTAAGTAAGTACGGATGACGGCTTTATGGCTTCCACCTTTGGCGATTTCGGCAAAAATGCCACGAATTAATAAATCACCATTTTTAATATGAGAGGCTGATTTTTTTGCTGTTGCAACTAAATGGTCAACGATTGCTTGCGTTTTTTCAACCGGTGTACCGTAAGGTAAAGTCAGTGTTGCTTGTGCAAAATCTGATTCAGTTTTAGGGAATAAAGATAAGCCCATGCGCCCACTTGCAGCATAGGAAAGCATCACGATTAACAGTGAGAAAGCAATCACCAGTGTGAGGTAACGATAATGCAAAGTAATATCTAACAAACCACCATAACGATGTGCAACCCATAACCGGAAAGAATGACTAAAATTTTGTTGTTTTTCATAGAGCCATAATGACAGGCCAGTACGCTGCTTATGCTTTAAGTGTCCTAAATGATTAGGCAAAATAAATAAGCTTTCAATGAGTGACAAGATAAAAACTATAATAACAACGGTAGGGATAACGACAAAGATTTTCCCCATTTGTCCCGGCATAAAAAATAGCGGCATAAAGGTTGCAATATTAGTCAAAATACTAAAGGTAACTGGTGTTGCCATTTCCTTCACCCCCAATATAGCCGCTTGCATGGGGGTATGACCTTCCTGCCGAAAATGATAAATGTGTTCACCAATAATGATGGCATCATCAACCACAATCCCTAACGCTATAATAAACGCAAAGAGAGAAATCATATTCAACGAGACACCGAGAGCCGGTAAAAATAGAAAGGAGCCGAGAAAGGCAATAGGAATCCCCATCATTACCCAAAAAGCGAGGCGTATCTCTAAAAATAATGCCAGCGTAATAAAGACCAGTGTTAGGCCTAATGCACTATTGCGGAGTAGTAAATCGACACGGTCAGCATAACTTTTAGAGGCATCATAACGAACCTCAACATGGATTCCTTCGGGTAGATTCGCTTTACTTAATTCAATTTGTCGTTTTACGTTATCAACTATCCCAATAGGGGTTTGCTCGCCAACACGGAAGACATTAATCATAATAGCAGGTAGCCCATTATAATTAGCGGAGTAATCCGTTTCTTCATAACCATCATGGATTTGTGCAATATCACCCAGAAATACTTGTGTCCCTGAAGCGGTGGTAATAATAGGTATTTTTGCAAAATCCAAACCGGTCTCTTTACGGGCGTTCATGCGTATCAGGATTTCACCGGCATCTGTTTTAATATTTCCACCCGGTAAATCTAAACTTGCTGCACGAATACGCCCAGAGATGTCATTAAAGGTTAAATGATAGCGACGCAGTTGCTTTTGTGAAATTTCTATACTGATTTCTAAGGGGCGCACCCCGTCTAATTCAACTTGGCTAATGTTACTTTCTTGTAATAATTGCTCTCTAAAATTTTCGGCTAAATCATGTAAAACAGCTTCTTCAGTGGATCCATATAACACCAAGGAAATTGTTTTACGTTTGCTTGCTATCACTTTAATGCTAGGCTCTTCAACATCTTCAGGAAACGTAGTGATACGATCAATTTCTTGCTGTATGTCTTGAGCGAGCAAGTAAATATCAGCGTCAGTTAAGGCATCGACAATAACCTGCCCACTGCCTTCAACAGCAGAAGAACTAATTTCATCAATCCCTTCTAAGCCAGAAATACTGTCTTCTATAACCAATAAAATACTGCGTTCTATTTCTTCAGGGTCGGCACCGGTATAAACAACAGAGATACTAATGCTATCAGTGACAAAATCAGGAAAGACTTCCTGCTTCATATTATTTAAAAATAATAAGCCACCTAAAATAAAGGCAAGCATAATTAAATTAGCAACAACGGGATGACTTGCCATCCAGCTTAAAGCTCCCGATGATTTCAAGTCTGGCGTATTACTCTGCATGATTTTCTAGGCGTAATGACATACCCATAACTGGCGTATTGAGATGGCTAATAATGATTTTACTTTCTGCGGGTAGGGCATTTTCAGCAATAAAAACTTTGCCCCGTTCCTTCCATAGCGGCAATATTTCTTTAATTACTAAGTTATTGTTTTTAGTCAATAGCCATAAAGTATTACCCCTATGTATTGCAGTTTCGGGGATTTCAATCACATTCTTTAATAACTCTGCTTGTATTTGGACATTAACAAAAGATTCTAAAATAATAGACGGGCGTGTTTTATCCTTTGTGTGTAAATTAAAAGGGTCCTTTATTTCGATAATCACTTCAGCCATGCGCCCTGAAGCTTCAAGTGCTGCTTTTACGCGCTTCACTTTACCAATTCGGTAAGCCTTATTTCCCCATGCGCTCGGGTAAAATATTTTAGCAGAGGAGCCTTGCTGTGTGCTGTTTGAGGGGATGGTGATTTTATTAAGATCGCTAACCGGCAATGTTGCAATTACCCAAACATGGTCGGTTCCCGCTAATTTAATCAACGGTGTTCCGGTAGAAAAAGTAGAGACCCAAGAGCCTATATGAGCATTAGTGGATAAAACAACCCCGTTAAAAGGACTAACCGTTTTTGTCCGTTGTAAATTCAATTGAGATTGCTTTAAAGCAGCTTTAGCGGCATCAACATTACTCTTTGCGACTAACAAATGCGGTTTACGCAATACCAGCTCTTGGCTTTGTGTATCTAAATCAGCACTTAAAAGCTTAAATTCACGCTCTGCAATTGCTTGCTGGCCTTTTTCTAAGGTTAAATTGAACTCAGCTTTGGCAAGTTCATTTTCTTTTTGTTTAATTGCGAGCTGGTAATCTGTCTTGTCTAACTGAACAATACGCTCGCCTTTTTTTAAAAAACTACCGGGCACAAAGTTTGGGCTAACAGCCGTTACCATGCCATTAATTCGTGATGTTAAATTAACTTGTTTGGCAGGAATGATAGTCCCCATTGCCTGAATAGTAATTTGGTGGTCAATGAGCTGAGTTTGTAAAACCTTAACCAGTGGGGCTTTAATTTTAGGCGGCTTTGATTTACTTTTGGGTTTATTGCTTAGGAAATAAAAAGATAAGCCGACAGCTGCAATTATAATTAATAATGCAGGCAGCCATCTAAAGCTAAGGTATTTAAGTAAAGGTTTATCCATCTGATTTTTCCATGTCTGTGCTACTTTTTTGTATTGCCCAACCGCCTGCTAATGCACGGTAAAGTTTTAAACGGTATTCAATTAATTGTCGTTTAGCGGTAATTTGTTGTCGTTCTAAATTTTGTTGGCTAATTTGTGTTGATAAAATCCGTAAAAAATCAATAGCGCCATACATAAAGCGCAGTCGAATTTGCTGAGTTGCTTGCTGGGAAAAAGTATACTGCTTGTTTAAACTCAATAGGTATTGTTTTTGTTCTTTCTCTTGCACTAACGAATCTTCAACTTCTTTAACTGCCGTTTGTAGTGCTGTCGCATAATTATTGACCGCTTCTTTTGCTTTAGCCTTATTAATATCAACCACGGCAACCCGTCGTCCCCCATCAACAATGGGCAAAATCATATTACCGGCAAGCGTTGCAATCCAGTTATTAAATAAAGACTGTAAGTCTGTTGAGCTGGTATTGATGTTAGCCGTTAAACTTAATTTAGGAAATCGATCAGCAATCGCAGAGGCAACTCGCTGATTGGCTGACTGCACTTGAAAATAAGCAGAACGCAAATCGGGACGGCGTTGTATTAAATCACTAGTCAAACCTGTTATGGGTTGCTCAGTTAAATCAGGTAAATAGTTTTTTTGGGGTAATTTGACTGTTGTAGGTGTTTTGCCAACTAAAAGGCTTAAAAGGTGTTCTAGTACCTTAATATTAGAATGAATCGTGTAGCGTTCACCAATAGCAGCTTCAAGTGTTTGCTTCTGTTGGTACAAATCAGCAGCGGTTGCTTGCGCACTCGCAAAACGTGCAATTAATAGTTGCACATTATCTTCATTGGTTTTAATTTGCTTGGCAAGTAAGCTTAGTTGGCTACGTTGCTCCACCAAACGATACCAAGTAATTGCTACTTCAGAGGATAAGGATAGCTCGGCGGTTTTTACATTTTCAATGGTGGCTAGTGCATCTAACTCCGCGGCTTGTTGGTTCGCTCGGATTCGTCCCCATAAATCAACTTCATAGCTTGCGGTTAAACCTAATGAAAAAGGACTGGAGTTGCCTGTGTTGCTATATTGTTGTGAGCCTGTAAAAGTTGCCGCTAGACTGGGGATTAATTCAGCGCCACTTTGTTGTGCGGTAATATTGGCTTGCTCTAAGCGATTATAGGTGGATTTCAAACTGAAATTTTCAGTTAAAGCTAGCTCAATTAATTGATTAAGTTGTGGATCATTTAAGGCTAACCACCAGCGCTCTTCAATAGGCGCTACCCCAGGTGAAGAAAAATTATCTTCAATTTCTATAGGTAAGGGAATATCCTCTATTTTTGGCGCACAGGCCGAAACAAGGATAAAAACAAAAAGCCAATAAAATTTCAACATAAGCTAGGTTGAAGGCTGAGTGGTATCAACTTTGATCATCAATTTTTGTCCTGGTTTTAGATATTTACTTAGCTTGCTTCTATTCCAGCGGTGCACATCAGCGACTTGAACATTAAACTTAGCTGAGATAGTTGATAATGAATCACCGCTACGCACTGTGTAATGGATTTTTTGTAGGGTCGCCGCACGGCTAACCGTTAAATTTTTTGTGTATTTTGATTTTTGTTTGATGACTAAATTTTGCCCCAAACGCAAAGGAGTTCTTAGACTTATTTTATTCCAGCGAGCTATATCTTTACTATGTAAATCTAATTTTCTAGCAATCGACCATAAACTATCACCAGATTTGACGATATAAGTAGGGTACTTGTTAGTCGGGTTAGTTAAATTAGCACGAATAAAAGGGTTATGTTTAGCATTTATCTGTGAAATAGGGATATAAAGATATTTGCCAGCTCGAATTTTATTGTTTTTTATTTGATTAACATTACGTAGCACACTGGTTTTAATTTTATAGTGCTGCGCAATTACACTTAAATTTTCTCCCGATTTTATTTTATGGCGTTGCCATTTCACGCGCTGTGCATCGGGCAATAAGGCTAGATTTTTTTCAAATTGACTGACTTTATCAATAGGGATTAATAAATGGTGCGGCCCTTTAGGGGGAGTAAAACCACGGTTAAAACCAGGATTCAGTTGAAAAATATCATCAATGCTCATTGCTGATAATTCAGCTGCTTTAGCCAAATCAAGTTGTGAGCCAATATTAACGATAGAAAAATAAGGCTTATGTTCTAGCTTTCTTAAAGTAATGCCATAATGCTCTGCATTGGCAAACAGCTTGGCAAGTGCAAGTAATTTAGGCACATAATGATAGGTTTCCTTGGGCAATTTTAAAGACCAATAATCAGTTGCTTTATTTAATCGTTTATTACGGCGCAGCGCCTTATTTACATTACCCCCCCCTGCATTGTAAGCAGCGAGAGCAAGTAACCAATCGCCATCAAATCGCTTTGCTAGTTGTTTTAAATACTTTGTTGCTGCCTTAGTGGAGGCGTGTACATCGCGCCGCCCGTCATACCACCAATTTTGTTCTAATTTGAATGCTCTACCGGTTGATGGGATAAATTGCCATAAACCTGCGGCTCCAGCATGCGAGTAAGCATGAGCTCTATAGCCACTTTCTATCGCGGGCAGCAAAGCAAATTCAGCAGGTAGGTTTTTCGCGTTTACTTCTTCAATAATATTATAAAGATAAGGTTCAGCGCGGATTTGAAATTTAGTAATAGATTTTGGGTGTGCTAGAAACCACTTTAATTCGCGTTCAATACGTGGATTTGAATCCGTGGGTATTTCAAACATAGAAATTAAGTATTGCCAGCTATCGAGTGTTTTATTTTCAGTCTCTACGAGGGAGTTATTTATTGAAGCGACTATTTTCTCTGGGGCAGGCGTAATAACGGCTGGAATGTGTGTAATATTCGTTGGTTTTATTTTATTTTGTCTACACGCAGTAATCGAGAAAATAACAACAAGAATAATAATAAAGGAAGACAAGTTAAATAATTTCATGGCTAAAGGGGTAGAGAAGTAACGGAGACTAAATAAATAAGACATCAAGATAACTGTCTTGCACAACGTATAGATTGAAGCCAATTTGCTCTATATTTTTACAAAATAGTGAGTAGGCTTTAAAATTTTCAGCGCGAATAATACGGTAGGTTTCCTTTTGGTTATTATGGATACCTATCATGGTAGCAGAGCCCATAAAACTCAATGGGTCTGCTTGATAACGGTCTAAATCCTCACCTGTTAATGCTAATTTCTTATTGATCGCATTAATAAGTCGCACAATTCTGTCATCATCAGAGTGTTTATTATCACCTAGTGAGACAGATGGTAGCGAACAAAAAGGAGTGCGGGAGTTTAAATTAAGTTTATTTAATTTGCTAATGGCACTTAATAATTCTTTGCTGGTAGGCTTCATTTGCAGGTATTTGTTATTCCATAAAAGTGTGAATATTCGATGCCAAACCGGCAATAAGGAGCGAGGGTATTATTGAATTCTCGGTCTTAAGTCTATCTTTTAATTTTAGCATTAATAAAATTACCTTATAATAGAACTTCAATTTTTTGAGCCATACTTCATACAGTTTTTTATGAGGCTCTTCTAGCAAGCTGATTTTATAGTCAATAAAATACTAAAAAATCCTTAGTCATCTACTTTATAGAGAAGGCTGAGTTAAACTTAAGCTTAGAAGAGCGCAGTAACGACTGTATTTATTGTAATAATTTAGGATGTTAATATGAAAAAAGTTTCTTTACTTGCAAGTTTATTGTTTTTATTCAGTGCTGTTTCTTATGCTCACGGGCCAGTTAGAGGAAGAATGACAGCAACAATAGATATTGAAGCACCTGCTGCTGAAGTATGGGCTGTGATCAAAGATTTTGATAACATGTCTTGGCATCCTGAGATTGCAAGTGTCACTGCAAATGGTGGTAATACTAAAGGCGCAACGCGTACATTGACTTTAGCTTCTGGTGGAACAATCACTGAAGAGTTAAAAAAATATGATGCGAAGAAAATGATGTATAAATACAAAATCACAGACATGAGCATTGCTAAAACAGTTGTTTATTCAAATAACGAAATTGAAATCCCTGTGCTACCGGTTAACAATTACGGTTCAACAATCTCAGTTGCATCGAAAGGAAATGCAACGGTTGTTACTTGGGTTGCTACTTATTACCGTGCTTATGTAAACAATGTAAACCCTAAAGATAACCCACCAGTAGAAATTACTGAAGCAGCATCAGATGAAGCAGTAACGGCTGTTTTTACTGCAGGTTTAACAAACTTATTACATAAATTTGAGCCAAACACATTGTCTGCGGCGATCAATTTTAAAATGAAAAGATAAATTTCTTTTCTTTGTCATTGCATGAATCTAAGTACAACCTAGTAAGTTAATTTAAGCTACGGTATTGATGGGTTTCACTACGCGCCTAAAAACAGGCGCTACGTTCTACCCATCCTACATTTTTCTTAAGTTAATGGTCGTTAGATGTGGCTGCAATGACATAAATTAAGGCGGGCATTTTGTCCGCCTTCTTTTTATCTACCAAATAGACTCTTATGCTAATAAAAACACTCTTTCGCGTTATCTTATTTACCCTATTTATTGCTAATAGCAGCATTGTAAACGCACAGTCATACGCCTTTATAAGTAATCAAATTGATAATACGGTAGCGGTTATTGATTTAAAAACTAAAAAAGTTATTAAATCAATAACTGTTACAGGCAAACCTGTTGGCATTGCTGTCAATAATAAAAAACAACAAGTGTATGTCAGCACACCTCGCGGTGCTGGTTTTACTGTGATTGATATCAATCAATTAGAGGCGATTAAAGAAGTAAAAGTGGGTGGAGCATCCGTTGGAATAGCCGCTAGCCCAGATGGAAAACGTATTTTTGTGGCAGATTGGTATGAAAACACCGTTTCCATTTTTTCCAGCCATGATTTTAAACTAGAAAAAAAACTCACCGTCGGACGCTCGCCTTCAGGTTTAGCAATTAGCCCTGATAGCCGTTGGTTATATGTTGCAAATCGTTCAGATAATAGTATTTCTCAGATTGATTTAACCACCATGCGCGTACGCAATACCACCAAAGTGGGACAGCATCCTTTTGGAATTAAATTAAATAAATCAGGTGATACACTTTATACCGCCAATGTAGAAAGCGATGATATTTCAGTACTCAGCACCAAAAATTTAAAGCGCATCAAACGAATTAAAGTGGGTGAACGGCCTTATGCCATCTCATTAGCATTAGATGAAAGCTTATTATTTGTCACCAATCAGGATGATAGTTCAATCTCCGTTATTGACACCCACACTCTAAAAGAAATAAAACAAATTGAAGTGGGTGAAAAACCAGAAGGCATTAGCACGGGCTTAGATGATCAACATGTCTATGTCGCTAATTGGTTTGATGGCACCGTTTCAGTGATTGATGCTAATAGCTTAATGCTTGTTGATAGCATTATTGCTGGTGAGGGCAGCCGCGCTTTTGGTGACTTTATTAGCGAATAAAGTGTATAACAACTTATACGCATATGTTTAAAATAGATCATAATCTTTGTAGGATGGGTAGAACGTAGCACCTGTCCTTTTAGGTGTGTAGCGAAAGCCATCAATCTCATTAGTTTTTATTGGAGTAAGTAATATGCCTCAGGGTAAAAACACTACAAAAAGCAAACCGATAAAAGCGATTACACTCACTTTTTTAAGCTTTGTATTACTTTATTTAGGTTCAGATGCTTATATGACTGCAAAACAGCGGCTAGCTGAACGAAGCAAAGAAAAAGAAACTGCACTTGTAAAATCCGTGCCGCCTATACCTAAAGTTATTCCACCTGTCGTAAACAAGCAACCTAAACATGCAATGGGGATCATCACCTTAACAGCCGATGCTTATGGGCATTTCCGTGGAAAGGTACTAATCAATAACATCAGCATGCCTTTTTTAGTGGATACCGGTGCAACCAAAACAGTAATCCCAGAAGAAATGGCAAAAAAAGCTAACTTACCTTTTGGTAAAAAAGTAGCGACCAACACCGCAGGCGGTAAAGTGTTCGCACATCAAACACAAATAGACACCTTTAATATCCAAGGCGTACAAATTAATAAACTGGAAGCGCAAATTAACCCTCATTTGCATGAAGTATTAATTGGTATGAATACCCTGAAATATTTTAATATGACCCTCAAAGGCCCCCATTTAACGCTAGTAAGCAATGATGAACATATAGTCAGTGCAGCAGCAATTGAATCTGCCGAACAAGAAGTCAAAATAGAAAAAAAAGAAAGCGTTATTATTAAAAGAAAAGTATGTGATAACAATAATGTTTGCCGGACGGTGTTTAGTGATTTTTAGGGGTGAAAACATCAGCAAGCAAAAAAATACCAGTAGTAAAGCTGGCTATTAGCAACTTTACTACTGGTAAAAGTCTAGGTTTTACTATTTTAACCTTACACTCATGATATTTGATTCATCAGAACCATCAGATGCATAAACTTTGTAATAATAGGCTCCAGTATTGCTCTCTGTTATTGAAAATGATCTAGCACCAATACTTACAGGGTAAGTCGAATCAAATGTGATTTGTCCTTTGGATTTTGTTTTACCCGTTACTACGGTATATGTGCATAATGTGCAATTATGTACCCAATTAAGAGTGACGATTAAACCATTATTTTGCACACTTAAAACAGGTGCTTCTAGGGTAAGCAAGGTAGGGTTAGTTATCACAATAGGGAGTGTATCACTTCCTTGATTTCCTAGAAAATCAACAGTAGATGCAGTTATTTGATGCGTACCAACGGCTAAATTTGAAATGCTAATACTTGCACCTCTACCAAGCTCATCTGTATTATTATAAGCCCAAATAATAAAGCTGGATAAATCCCCGTCTTCATAATCAGTTGCCGTAGCGGTCAAAGTAACTGTACTACCATGCTCAAACTGTGTATTACCATTAGGTGATGCTATTGTAACAACAGGCGCTTGCTCTACAGGCTCTCCAGCTGAAATGATTTCTATTTTATGAATAATAATTGAATCAGAAGTACCGTTACCTGCAGTACGCTCAGAATCAGTTACTTTTATGTCCAAGCTACTCAGTGTACTTGGTAATATAGTAGATAATACAGTTCTTTCTGTCCCATTTTGTATGGTAGCTAATTCAGTATAAGTATTGCCATCAACTGAATAAGAAAAAATAAAGTTATCTTCTTCTGAGTTAAGAGGAACCTCAGCATCAATATTAAGTGTTACAGTTTCACCGGGAACAATGCTGCTAATAGTCCAAATGTGCTCCAATGCACTCACTCGCTTATTAGGGCGGCCTCCTTGGTGGACTTCAGTTAATGTTTCGCTGCTAATGTTTGTTGCTGTATCCAGGTAAGATCCACTACTGATAATACCTGTTAATGTAGATTCACTACTTACATAAGTATGAATATGCGCATTAATTAAAATGCTACTAGTGTTGTTGGAGTTATTTTCTCCAACAGTGTTGGAAGCATTTAAATAGTAACTGTATTCACCATTGGCTAAATTATTATCGATATACGAACTAGTATCTCTATTTAAGCTTGCAATAAGTTCGAACTCAGCCCACAAAGGTCCTTTTGAGCGATAAACTTTATAACTAGACTCATTAGTTTCAGCTGTATCACCTAAATCAGTCCAATTTAAAATAATACTGTTTTCCCCAGTAAGGCTTGCAACGACATCAGTTGGGGCTGATGGGGCAGTGGTATAAGTAACTTCCTCCGGAACCGTTCCATTAATAAAATATTGGCCATTACTTGCATAGTCAGAGTACCCGTCCGTTACCGATCTTACGCCAACACCTCTGATAGCAAGGTAATATTGACCGGCAGGAACAATTGTAGTAATTGTTGCTGATGTTTCATCGCTTGGATTATTTTGTACAATAAGCTGATTAAGGTCATTATATAAGCTAAGTTGTATGTCTAGGTTAGAACCTCGTTTAGAGCTAGGAGAAAATTCTGAAGTCCAAGTAGGTGCAACGGTAAGGTTTATCTCACCTGCACCAACATTAATAGAAAATAAATCAATATCGGCATTATTTTCAATGATACCTTTATTATTTGGGATTGTATTTCTTGGATCAGTAACTGGGTTAGTTGCAATAATTGTTGATGTCCCCGTCTTAAGTAGAGGCGTAGCAAGTGAAAAGTTGGTATTATGATGATCATCGGTTCGTGCATTTAATGATTCAGTTATGATAGCAATATCATCTTGAGTATTATTTGAATCCGCATATTCACCTTTACTCCATTGTGTTACATGTTGGTAATAACTACTCCCCATAATAGGTGCCCAACCAGTGACTCCGGCTCCATGCCCTTCATAGTAACTAACGGTAGATGCCCCGTCATGGGACAACCCTAGGTTATGCCCTAATTCATGTGCTGCAGCTTCTGCCATATATTGCGCTTTATGCGCGGTACCTTCAGGGAAAACTAACGCAGGTTGATAATATGTAAAATTACTTCCCCCCCAAACATTAACATAAGCAACGCCCCCTGAAGCGTTAGGGTAAATTAACTCGCCATTTTTACCTGCTCTTGGTGAAATTAAAATATGCCCGACATTAGGTCCAAAAGCAGCAGGTTGCTCAGTTGTTACATCGATATCAAAAGGTGAGTAGTCTTCCGCTAATCTTTGCCAAGTGTCTGCAATCTCATTTAACTCTGTGCTATTAAATGTTGTATTATCACCATCCGTATCAAAAGGAAGCATCTCCAAGCTAGATAAACCGGCTTCTGCATTCCACACTGAATTAGTAACGACGTGACCATCCATATCTAAATAGACAGTACGTGCAGCTCCTGGTTTACTATGTAAACTAAAAACATTTGCTTCAGTCATTTCAAAATTAACGGAACTTGCTGCACTATTTTCTACTGTTGTTGCGTCCATTGCAGCATCTTCATAAAAAATGCCCCCTAGTTTATCCGCGCGTAGATAAGCAACATCGGAAGCCGGAAAATCAAAGCTTTCTAACCAAAAACGTGCACGACCTTGTGCGGCTGGCGCTAACTTTTCTAACCCCGAACGTAGCGGCCCAAAAGGCAGGGCATCAATGCTTGTAAATGAATATGCTTTATTGTTATTGCCTGGCTGTGCAAAAGCTTGCCCTGCCAGTATTACTACGCAAAGTATAAAAATATGTTTAATATAACTTTGTCCCCAAAAGAGAGGTTGTGATTTTTGATAGTTCATAATATTGTAATCCTCAAAAGTATTGCCCTGAATTCATTGAATCCAAGATTTTTAAATAACACTTAATAATTTATTAGCAGCATGAAAAATAAACATTGATGTTAATCACATAAAGTATTACTTAGATTCAATTAAAAAGAGCCGTAAATGATTTTATTTTACGAGACCCCCATCACCATTTTGCGCAATGTTGATGGGGGTCTCTGTACACCCACCAGACAATAGGGAAATAAAAAAAGGGGGGGCTCTAGGTTTTAGCTAAACCTATGAATCCCAATGGCCTTACGCAACTCAACTAAGAAAGGCTGTGTAATCGCACGTGCTTTTACTGCGCCTTCTTGTAATTTTT
>DAOUSK010000116.1 GCA_030627265.1 Methylococcaceae bacterium | reverse complement strand
GGTAAAGTCCATTTTTTTGATATCGATGAAAACTTGAATACGGCCAGTCGATTACCTTGGTTACCCAGCCATGTTTAACGGGATTAAAGTGCAAATAATCCATATGGGTTGCATAATCCCGATCATCGCGTATCGCATGTTCCCAGAAACGGCGTTGCCAGATACCCCGCTCACCGCGTTTTATACGGACCATTGAACGCCTTTCATCTTTTGGTAATCCTTTGGAAAATTCCGCTTTAATTAATTTCCAGCGTTTCGAAAAATCCGCATCACCTTCAGGTAATGTCCAGATACAATGCATATGCTCCGGCAATACCACCCACGCATCAATATAAAACGGATGTTTTTGTTTGCACATTCGCACCGATTCCCGCAATAAATCAACATGATCAACCAATAATGATTTATTACGTTCCAATAAATTCACAGTAAAAAAATAACACCCACCCGCAATACGATAGCGTCGATAATTAGACATAACCCACCGTCATATATTTTATAAAACAAATTCAAAACCGTAGGTTGGATGAGATTTTTTATTGCGAAGTATTAAAAAATGAAATCCGACATATAAAAAATACTAAAATGAATGAAAATGGAAAAAGATACTCGGTGGATACAACGTTTAGATAATTACCAAAAAGCACTGTTGCAACTAAGTGCGGCTGTTAAGCTTATGGGTCAAAGAGAGTTATCAGACCTAGAAAAACAAGGGGTGATTCAATCATTTGAATACACTTATGAATTAGCTGGAATTTATTAAAGGATTATCTTGAGTGGCAAGGAATAGAAAATATTGTCGGTATCCAGAGATACGATTTATCGTTCCCACCGCTCCAGCGTCGACTCTACCAAGCATCGATATCAATCAAACCACTCGCCCCTCATAATGCCCTGCGCTAGAATAACGCCAATGTTCAGCCCGTGCCACATAACCTCGCTTAACAGGTTTTTCATGAATATAGCTTAATTTTTGGCGCATAATATCCTCATTAAAAACCATTTCAGCATGTACACCTTCCTGCCAAAGCTGATACTCGCGGTCAGTTTTATGCGCACGTTTAGAAAAACGTAAGCGTGTTAATAAAGGTTCTGCATGGTGCTCGCTTAAGTAATCGATTAGCCGTCTTGCTGTAAAAGCTTTAAAACTACTCACGCATTTATCCAGCCTTGGGGCTTGCGTAACAAAATGTAGATGGTTTTCTAAAATGACATAACCGTACAACTTTAAGCCTTCATACTCACGTTGATATTGCCAACAATCTAAAATAATTTGTACGGTATCAGGGCGTGTAAAAACAGGTAGCCATTCCATAATAGTACAAGTCATGAAATGCGGCTGATTGGGGTCGGTGATAACGTAGCGACTGCGTCCCATTTTGCTGTTTAGCTTGTTGACGCTGGAGCGTCTAAGGCTGCATTCCCACGCTGGAGCGTGAGGAACGATAAGTTAAGGCTCATGATTACTTCCTTATCAATTAATTGATAAAATTTCCGATGGAGAGCTTATGACAGGGGAAAACCAAAAATGCTCTTTATGAGCACAAATAAATAATACTGCTTAATAAAAAATTGTTCAATCCTAAATTCGTATAACTAAGTGTAGAGCCAAATAGAGCTAGTCTTTTATTGTAAGGTAAAGTTACGATTTCTTGTCTCTGCCCAATTTTGCAATTGCCTTATGATCACTTATAATAATTCCATCTAAAAAACATGTCTTCTTAACCTTAGTTTGGCCTCTGTCATACTAAGAACTTAACGATTAAAACCAGCGAGAGCGCATAATGATATTTGTAACAGGTGGAGCAGGATTTATCGGGGCTAACTTTGTCCTAGATTGGCTACAAGAACATGACGAACCGGTCGTTAATATTGATAAACTAACCTACGCAGGTAACTTAGAAAGCTTGGCGACGCTAAAAGGCGATAGCCGACATACCTTTGCCCATGCGGATATAGGCGACACGGTATTGATACCTGAGTTATTAGCAAAATATCAACCGCGTGCGATTATTAATTTTGCCGCTGAATCACACGTTGACCGCTCTATTCATAGCCCTGAAGACTTTATACAAACTAACGTTGTCGGCACCTTTAATTTACTAGAGTCTGTTCGTGCTTACTGGGGTAAATTAGATGAGCAAGAAAAAGCAGACTTCCGTTTTCTACACGTCTCAACGGATGAAGTTTACGGTTCCTTAGCGAAAGATGAGCCTGCTTTCACTGAATTACATCAGTACGAGCCAAATAGCCCTTACTCAGCCAGTAAAGCAGCCAGTGACCATTTAGTCCGCTCATATCATCATACTTATGGCCTGCCAGTATTGACGACTAATTGTTCCAATAACTACGGGCCTTATCATTTTCCGGAAAAATTAATTCCCTTAATGATTGTTAATGCCTTAGCGGGTAAATCATTGCCTATTTATGGCGATGGTCAACAAATTCGCGATTGGCTGTATGTTAAAGATCACTGTAGCGCTATTCGCCGTGTGGTAGAAGCGGGTACGCTAGGTGAAACCTATAATGTCGGTGGCTGGAATGAAAAACCCAATATCGAAATTGTCCATACCGTTTGTGCACTGCTTGATGAACTACGCCCGCGCGATGATAAAAAAAGCTACACTGAACAAATCACTTTTGTTACAGATCGCTTAGGTCATGACCGCCGTTATGCCATTGACGCACGTAAAATTGAACGCGAATTAGGCTGGAAACCTGCTGAAACATTTGATACCGGCATACGCAAAACTGTACAGTGGTATCTAGATAATCAAGAGTGGGTGGCTAACGTGCAGTCTGGGTCTTATCGTGACTGGGTGGAAACTAACTACGCAGGCCGAAGCTAATGAAAATTTTATTATTTGGAAAAAATGGCCAAGTAGGCTGGGAGTTACAACGCAGCCTTGCCCCTTTAGGCGAAGTGATTGCACTCGGCTCTGATAGCCAAGACTATTGCGGTGACTTCACAAATCTACAAGGCTTAGCCGAGACCATTCAAAAAATACAGCCCGATATCATCGTTAATGCCGCAGCGCATACCGCTGTGGATAAAGCCGAAAGTGAAGCTGAATTAGCGCAGACAATTAATACTGATGCACCCGCATTGCTAGCACGTGAAGCAAAAGCGCTGAATGCTTGGTTAATTCATTACTCGACAGATTATGTCTTTGATGGCAGCGGCAGTACCCCATGGGTAGAAACTGACGGCACTGCGCCACTTGGCATTTATGGCGCAACTAAACTAGCAGGTGAACAAGCGATCCAAGCATCAAACTGCAAGCATCTCATTTTCCGTACCAGCTGGGTTTATGGCGCACGGGGTAATAACTTCGCAAAAACCATGCTGCGCCTTGCTCAAGAGCGCGATAGCTTAAGCGTTATTAATGACCAAATTGGCGCCCCAACTGGCGCAGATTTATTAGCCGATGTCACGGCGCATGCAATTCGCACCGTACAATCTAAAAAAGAACTCAGCGGGCTTTACCACTTAGTTGCCTCAGGTGAAACTTCGTGGCATGGTTATGCAAGCTATGTCATCGATACGGCAGAAAAAATGGGGATGGAACTAAAAACAAGTTTAGGCTCAATTAACCCCGTACCTACCAGTGCATTCCCCACGCCTGCAGAGCGCCCTAAAAATTCACGGTTAAATACCGGTAAATTACAACGTAATTTTGGTTTGAATTTACCAGAATGGCAAAGTGGAGTGACTCGAATGCTAACTGAATTCATAGATCAAACAAAATGATGAGTTTCGCAAAAGGAGCTCTACCCAGCCTACGAAAAATCTGACACCAATATGAAAATAATCATGTTCTGGGGTTTAAGTGTTTATATATTAGAGTTAGTATAATATTAGCTATCAACTTAAGGCGGGCAAATTTATGTAGGGTATGCATTGCATACCTTATGACTGAATGGTTATTTAGGCCTAACTCTCAGATAAACAGGAAACCGAGGCAAGCCCGTACTGGTTAACCCCATATATTGAAACGTAACCTTAGCGCCAATGACTGGCGGTATTTTGCGTAAAGCATCTGATAAACCACTACCCAGCTTAATCAGCCTACCATCATTGTTAGGGCTCTTTCTAAAACCAACAAGCTCACACTTAAGCGCTCCAGTCATACCCAAATACTTTCCCTTGCCTTCCGTATAACCCACAACAATACACTCGGCATCTTGTTTCTGCTTCACCTTAAATGCATTGCCCGACCTACCCGAATAATAAGGAATTTCAGGGTTTCTGAGTACAAGCCCCTCACCGCCGCTAGCAATTATATGTTTCAAACGCGCATTAACATCGGCACGATTAAGAACTTTTACTTGATCAATGATACGCAGATAAGTTGCGGGAAAGCGCTCCAAATACAACTCAAGCACATGCAAGCGATCAAGTAATCCGCCCGGTTGATTTGGCACCTCAAAGATTTGCAAGGTCAATTGCCTCCAATCATCTCCCGCTTCTTTTTTCTGAACAATAGAAACCGTTTTAGAAAAGGCATTTCGCTTTAGCCAAAGCTCACCATCAACCTCAAAAGGTGGGAAATTCTCGGTAAACCAAACGGGTGCATTTAAACGATTCCCAGAGCGACTCCATAAAGCCCGCCCATCCCAATAGGCACGAATACCGTCTAACTTTTCACTCACCAACCAACCCTCAATATCCTGAGATCCATCATAAGCTCGTAACAAAACAAGTTGAGGTGGATTCATTTTATTGATGACAGCGACTTCCTGAAAAGCAGCGACTGGAAAACTTAAACTATAAAAAAAGACTAGCAAAAAGACTATATTTATAAAGGCATCAGCTTTCATTTTGACATTCATTTTAATCCATTTTCAATGTTGATTTAAAGCTTAAATTCATAGGTAGTTTACAGTATTTTTTGCGCCCCCCATTACCTTATACCAGTCCCAAAATATTCATACTTTAATTGGATTATAATTATCTAATCTTTTGGCATCTAAATAAAGAGAGCCCATAAAAGTGTTGACACATCAGACTAAGAAAACTACCAAAGGGACTGCAAGATTATGATTTTCACGATCTTGCACGAAAAGAAAAACACCCATGCACTCGTATTCTCTGGCTAGGGATGGCACACCTACAAGAGGGGTGAGAATATGATGACGTTGCACAATTTTTATGTGTCAAATCCGAAAAGGTTCAAAAATGGGTAAAACGAGTCAAGGTATTTGGGCTTGATGGGCAGAGAGAATCTCTGCGAAGTGATGCAAAACGAAAGCTTAAGAAGGAACAAGAAATTGACTTTAAAACAGTGGTGATAGCACTTCAAGAAAATCGCACTGGTGGTCGAATAGCGGGGCATGATATACAGGGTTTACTGAAATAAAAATTTCAAGTTAAATACTGTCTCAATAGCGTGTATAACCTACTGAATAATTTATATTTAGTCTGGATAACAGTTCGTTCAAAATATCCGAAGTAAAGTAAAGTAAAGCCAAGATAAGCAAGACAGTTTTAAAAAAACTTTCAATACACCGCAATAGACTTATTACCAAAGGATATTGCTTTAACGCAAGTGGATGTTCGGTTCCAAAATGAGGCTCGGGTTGGACAGCGCGGGACAGTGAGTCGTATTTAGGCGAAAAAAGGGACTCGTCCTCGCCTTGTCCAGCAACAACAATTTACCGCCGCTTATAATCTGTCCTGAGAACAGTAAAACAGCAGGGTTTAATTATGCCAAAAGCAAATACTGAAGGCATGCAGCAGCACCTTGATATTATTTCAGTGACACTGAGCAAACATGCTCTACTGATTGTTGATCGCGCTGCTCAGCACTTAACTAGCAAAACTAGAGATGTCTGCTAATATTACTATTACTATTACTATTACCTCCTTACTCACCAGAACTCAATCCAGCCGAACAGATTTCTTTAACCGATGCTTTAAGAATTATGATGAAAGCATCGGTCTGCTGCCAAGTGTGGAATACATTTGGCAAATACTCTGAGGATGTGCATAGTTTATGCACCTGCGAATGGGCATTATTAAAGTAAGTATATATATTGTAATGTTACAATGAAAGACCCGCCTCATTTCGTACTAACTCAAGAAGAAAGTTTATGAATAGAATATTGTCATTAATCGGTAGAAATACTGAATTGTTTTCTGAAGATGTTGAGGGGAGTTCTGTCGCATTAGATAAGGCTGTATCTACCTCTTCATTTCTTGTAATAGGGGCTGCGGGGTCAATTGGACAAGCCGTTACTAAAGAAATATTCAAGCGTAACCCTTTTAAATTACATGCTGTTGATATCAGTGAAAACAATATGGTTGAATTGGTGCGAGATATTCGTAGCTCATTTGGCTATATTGATGGCGATTTTCAAACCTTTGCGCTTGATATTGGTTCAGTAGAATATGATGCTTTT
>DAOUSK010000117.1 GCA_030627265.1 Methylococcaceae bacterium | reverse complement strand
GGCTATATGGCGCTTAATATTGGTGCTAATGATGTCGCTAATAATGTCGGACCTGCGGTTGGATCTAAAGCGCTCACCTTAACCGCCGCTATTTTTATCGCCATGATTTTTGAATCAGCTGGCGCTTTAATTGCCGGTGGTGAAGTGGTGAGTACGATTAAGAAAGGCATTATTGACCCTGCTTTAATCAATGATACCGATACCTTTATTTGGCTCATGTTGGCAGCTTTATTAGCGGCGGCTATTTGGTTAAATATCGCAACATTTATAGGCGCTCCTGTCTCAACAACCCACTCAATTGTTGGCGGTGTCTTAGGTGCTGGAATTGCCGCCGGTGGTTTTGGTGTTGCTAATTGGGCTGTGTTTGGAAAAATTGCAGCCAGTTGGGTTATCTCGCCTCTCTTGGGTGGGCTTATTGCTGCTGCATTTCTCTATATTATTAAACGAAATATTACCTACAAAGAAGATATGCTACTTGCAGCTAAAAAAGTAGTGCCTCTATTAATTGCTATTATGGCTTGGGCTTTTTCGACTTATTTAATCCTAAAAGGCTTAAAAAAGATTTGGAAAGTTGATTTTATGATGGCTGGCTCTATCGGCCTAGCCCTTGCTGTCATCATCTACCTTTTACTTCGCCCGCTCATTAGCAAGGTAGCTGAAAAGTTAACTAATTCAAAAGATAGTGTTAATGCTTTATTTACCATTCCTTTGATTTGCGCAGCAGCCTTCTTAAGTTTTGCGCATGGTGCAAATGACGTTGCTAATGCTGTTGGACCACTCGCCGCCATTAATGATGCCATTGCGCATGGCGGTATTGCTAAAAAAGCGGCGATTCCACTTTGGGTGATGCTAGTTGGCGCAGTCGGTTTATCGCTTGGCTTAGCGTTATATGGTGCTAAATTGATTCGTACTGTGGGAACTGAAATTACCGAACTTGATAAAATGCGCGCTTTTTGTGTCTCAGTCGCGGCGGCTATCACGGTTATTATTGCCAGCCAATTAGGCTTGCCTGTTAGCTCTACTCATATTGCTGTCGGTGGTATTTTTGGCGTAGGGTTTTTACGTGAATATTTAAAGCATAGCGAAGAAAAACGTATTGCTAGTATTAAAGAGCACCACGAGCATTTAGACCCTGAAACAACCACTGCTTTTTTAAACCGATTTCAAGCTGCGGATATTACTACTAAATCAGCGATGCTTAAGGAACTAAAACAACAACAAAAAGACAGTGAAACTGAGTTCACTAAAAAAGAACGTAAGGTGCTAACAAAAGCCTATCAAGAGGAATTAGTTCAGCGCTCGCATGTTTATAAAATTGCAGCCGCATGGATTATTACCGTCCCTTTGTCAGCAATTTTAGCGGCAATGTTATATTTCATGATTCGTGGAATTTTAATTCCTTAATTGTTTTATCGCGTTTTCTAACTTGAATTCAGATACCTTTAAAAGCGGGTGATTATTATTAAATAATAATCACCCGCTTTTTTATGCGTGCCATCTGCCTGTCAACAATTTTATTTTTTTATTTAAGTTTACACACATTTTTTTTCTGTCACTATGCAGCTAATGAAAATACAAGTAGAGAAATAATAAATCTCGCCATTGACTTATCTAACCACCTGTTTTGTAATGACAAATTAAAAACATCACTTTTTAATACAATTTAGGCTAGGGCCCGATAACTCAAGGATTAGAATCAATTTTCCTCGTCTTACACACAGAGTTATCCACAGGTTTTGTGCGTAACTTTTTTACTCGCTCCAACAACAACTTATCGTCTTAACAACTTAAAATGCCTATGCCAGAAAAAATTATTTTAAGTATCGCACTCCCTATTCCTGTCGATCGTTTATTCGATTATCTGCCACCAAGCACACTTAATATAGAGCAATTATCGCCTGGCATGCGTGTCAGAGTACCTTTTGGAAAATCATCTAAAATAGGCATCTTAATTGAGATTAAAAATAGCAGCGAAAGCCCTCTTGATAAATTAAAGCATGCAGAAGAAATCTTAGACTCTTCAGCTCTACTTTTAGAAAATGACTTAAAGCTCTTACATTGGGCGCATCGTTATTATCACCACCCGATTGGCGATGTCTTTACCAGCGCACTGCCCACTGCTTTACGCAAGGGAAAACCCAGCACATTAAAAATCACTCCTCACTTTCAATTAAGTGCCTTAGGTAATGACTTTGATCCTCAGCTGTTCAAAAACGCGCATAAACAGCGCGCGTTATTTGAGCTTATCGCTAAGCAAAAAAAACCTTTAAGCCAAAAAGAAATTTCATCTCACTTTAAACTTTGGCAAGACAGCTTAAAGGCTTTATTAAAAAAAGAGTTAATTCAGTCATGCAATGCCCCCACACAAAATACAGCGCCCCTACAAAAACAAGAGCCACTGCTTGCCAATACAGAACAACAAATAGCAATTGACCATATCATCAAAAATAAGTCGCACTTTTCCGTTTCTTTATTAGATGGCGTAACAGGTAGCGGTAAAACGGAAGTCTATTTGCAAAGTATTCAAGCTATTTTAGACAATGGTAAGCAAGTGTTGGTACTCTTGCCAGAAATCACACTCACACCGCAATTAGAATCTCGCTTTAACGCAAGATTTTCCACCAAAATTGAAACCTTTCACTCTAAACATACAGAAACACAACGCTTACATGCTTGGCTTAATATGCAGCAAAGCAAGAGTTTAATTCTATTAGGAACTCGATCTGCGCTATTAACCCCCTGTCCAAATTTGGGGCTTATTATTTTAGATGAAGAGCATGACTCATCCTTTAAACAACAGGAAGGCTTTCGTTTTTCTGCGCGTGATGTTGCCATCGTGCGTGCAAAAATGCTCGATATCCCCATTATTTTAGGCTCTGCAACACCCTCATTAG
Source organism: Methylococcaceae bacterium (assembly GCA_030627265.1). Lineage (GTDB taxonomy): Bacteria > Pseudomonadota > Gammaproteobacteria > Methylococcales > Methylomonadaceae > Methyloprofundus. The sequence continues at coordinate 3,478 of DAOUSK010000117.1, read as the reverse complement.
AGAGTCTTTATAATGTTCAACAAAATCGCTATACGCGTTTAACTTTATTACAACGCGCAGGCTCAGCGACTCCGCCCAGCCTTGCTTTATTAGATATACGCAATCAATATCTACAGGAAGGCTTATCTCCCACGCTAATAAAAATGATAAAAAATACACTCGCCAAAAACGAGCAAGTATTATTATTTTTAAACCGCCGGGGATTTTCACCGACTCTTATTTGCCATAGCTGCGGATGGACTGCACAGTGCAAACGTTGCGATGCTAACTTAGTCGTCCACTACCAACAGCAAAAACTACGTTGCCACCATTGCACTAGTGAGCAATTTTTAAATAAAACCTGTCCTGACTGTCAATCAGATGAACTAAAACCTCTCGGTTTAGGGACTGAGCGCGTTGAATACGCACTCAACAGCCTATTCCCACAAAAGAGAGTGGTCCGCTTGGATAGAGATAGTACGCAAAGAAAAGGGGTATTAGAAGACCACTTGTCTGCCATTAATGCAGGTCATGTCGATATTATTCTAGGCACGCAAATGCTCGCAAAAGGGCATCATTTCCCCAATGTCACCTTGGTTGCATTACTGGATGTCGACAGTGGTTTATTTAGCATTGATTTTCATGCCGCTGAGAAATTAGCACAGCTAATTATTCAAGTAGCTGGCCGTGCAGGTCGAGAAAATAAAAAAGGGCATGTTGTCATGCAAACTCGCCAGCCCGAGCACCCATTACTTAATACGCTAATACAGCAAGGCTATTCTCACTTCGCTCAAGCCGCCCTAGCAGAACGCAAAGAGGCACAACTCCCTCCTTATACCTACCAAGCTTTATTGCGAGCAACAGCGGTTCACCCGCAGCTTGCTTTAGATTTTTTATCTGAAGTGAGCCTAACGATCAGTAAACAAGCCTTTAATACTTTATTATTAGGCCCCGTCCCTGCCCCCATGCAAAAAAGAGCCGGACAGTTTCGTTACCAACTGTTATTACAAAATGAACAACGTAAGTCTTTGCATATACTGTTGAATGCTATCGTGCCAGTTATCAGTAAATTAAAACTAGCTCGTAAAGTGAAGTGGTCTTTAGATGTAGACCCGATTGATTTATATTGAGTTATATAAAAAAGTTCTTGAGATGATCTTAATGGAAATTACTCTAATACCAATAAATACTTGCTGTTATAACTGCCAGTGATAACAGCAAGTATTTAAATTTTTGTAGGATAGGTAGATCGTAGCAGCTGTCTTTTTAGCTATGTAGTGAAACCCATCAACTCCACGAAAAATGATGGGGTTCGCAAAAATATGCTCTACCTTGCTGAAAAGGCTAAGTACAGAAGGTAAGGGTTACCCTCTACACTTAGCAATACCTTACTTTTTAATCGAAACGTTTGTATTAACACGTATGCCATCAATAACAGCGGCATAATCAGCCTTACCTAAAGCATTAGCAATGTTCATTGCCGCTAGCTTTTCTTTTTCAGCATCACCTTTTGTACTACCTTCAGTCACAGAGAGTAGTTTAACAACGCTTTGCTCACCTTCAGCTGAAGCAACAACAATAATCGTTGCCTCACCTGCAGTAGGTTTTGCTGCTTTAAAAACAGCTTGATTAAGCTGCCAAGCTAAATCACCATTATTACGAGCCAAGTCATTCAGTGTGATGACTTCTAATTTCTGCGCTTTTACTGCTTCTTTAAAAGCAACGCCTTCGAGTAATTGCTGTTTAATTTTACCTGCATTTTCTAAGGCAATCTCTTTTGCTTGTTTTGCTTGAATAACTGATACGATGCTAGTTTTTACATTTTCTAGTGGTTTAGTTTCTGCCGGAAAATGCTCTAATAAACGAACAATAACCAAGCTATCATCCCCTAATTCAACTGGCTCACTATTATTACCTTTTAAAACAGAATCAGTAAACGCCATATTTCTGATTTTTTCATCTTCAGCAATACCTGCGCCTAGTTGTCGAGAAAAAAGCTTAGTTGTTTTTAATGGTAAATCTAAGGTTTCAGCAACAATTTTCAAGTTATCTGAATTCTCAAAACTAAGTTCAGTTAAAGACTCACCTAGCTCATAAAATGTCGTTTCAGCTTCTGCTCTCTGTACTGCCGCTGTGACCTCAGCTTTTACTTCAGTCAAAGGTTTAGTGACTGCAGACACTAATTCTGTCACGGTAATAATATGGTAACCAAAAGCAGACTCTACTGGCTCAGAAACCTCGCCTAACGCTAGTTTTTCTGCAACTTTTTCAAAATTTGCTTCCATTACCCCAATTTCGAATAAGCCCAAATCACCGCCAACTTTAGCAGTTAACTTATCGTCCGATAACTCTTTAGCTAACGATGAGAAATTATCTTTGCTTAAACGTGTTTTTGCGGCTTTTGCTTTTTCTAAAGCTTGCTCAGCACTTGTTTCTTTGGTTTTTGCAAATAAGATATGACTAATCTTTCTACGTTCCTTCTTGGAATATAACGCTCTATTTTCTTCATAATAAGCATTAATTTGTCCATCCGAAGGGATCACAGAGAGCATTAAATCAGACATCGCTAATTTAATATATTCAATAGAAACGCGCTCTTCTGTCTGATACTCATTTATATGCGTCGCATAATAGGCATCAACACTTTCTTTACTTGGCTGACTTTTAACCGGAGTCACTTTAATTGTGCTGTATTGAATAGAGCGTGTTTGATTTTGAATTTTGAAAAACTGCGCTAATTCCTGCTTTGGAACAAAGCTACTTTCTGTGATTGCTTTTTGGAATTGCTCCATCAGTAAGGCCTTACGAACACGGTTAACAAACTGAGCTGCCGACATCCCTTGTGCACCTAGTACCGATTCATATTGCTTTTTATTAAATTTTCCTTCTGTTTGGAAGTATTGTAGTGAAGCAATAAACTCCCGTACCCTGCTATCACTAATATTTAAGTTTTCCGCTGTCACATGCTGCAACAATAACTCATCACTAATTAATTTTTCTATTGCTTGTTGCTTAAGGATTGCTTCAGGTACCTGCATCTCAGCATATTGCTGTTTAAATTTTTCATACGCTTGATTTACGTCATATTGAGAAAACTCAGTATCCCCTACAACGACAAGACCTTTTTCTTTAACATTATCAGTGTAATTATTTAAACCCATCAGCGCAAAAGGAACGCAAATAACAATTAAAATTCCCCAAGCAAAAGTACCCTTTGTTTTTTCTCTTATTTTTGTCAGCATTTAATTCAGCCTTAACTGATTGATTAATTTAATATTAAATAATTGGCTGGTTGAAGCCACGAAACAATACTACGAAAGAGCATTTTACTGCATTTATTAATAAATACACTTTATTTTAAGCAAAAAAAAGCCCCGAACACTGTTCGAGGCTTTTTAATTTGGCGGAGCGGACGGGATTCGAACCCGCGACCTCCGGCGTGACAGGCCAGCATTCTAACCAACTGAACTACCGCTCCATTGTCTTGTGGTGGGTGATG
>DAOUSK010000074.1 GCA_030627265.1 Methylococcaceae bacterium | reverse complement strand
GGCGGTATTATCAAACATGCTAAAGCACTTAATGCTTTCGCAAACGCATCAACCAATAGTTATAAGCGCTTAGTTCCTGGTTATGAAGCACCTGTTATGCTTGCTTACTCAGCACGTAACCGTTCAGCATCTATTCGTATTCCTTTTGTTAACAATCCAAAAGGTCGTCGTATTGAATTACGTTTTGGTGACTCAACTGCTAACCCTTATCTTTGCTTCGCTGCAATGCTAATGGCTGGCCTTGATGGAATCCAAAATAAAATACACCCTGGCGATGCAATGGACAAAGATCTTTATGATCTACCACCGGAAGAAGAAAAATTAATCCCACAAGTTGCTGTTTCATTTGCTGAAGCACTAACTGAGTTAGATAAAGATCGTGAATTCTTAACTCGTGGCGGTGTATTTACTGATGATGCAATTGACGCTTATATTGAATTAAAAATGGAAGAAGTCACTCGTTTACGTATGAGTACTCATCCTGTTGAATTTGATATGTACTATAGCTTATAAGCTATAGTACCTCCTCATCCAAGTAAGTTGAGGGAATCTTAGAAAAGGGTGGCTAAACTATTTGGCTACCCTTTTTTTATGTCTAAATCATACTGCTCTAGTATGGTGCGTAAATGCATAACCGCACCTTATTGAAGCGCATACTATAAGCTATATTTTTATAGTTTTTAATAATGGACTGATTTATCAATTATTAAATTAATTTTAAACATGGCTCATTGTTTGCTTTCCATATAAGTAACATAACTATTTTTACTCAGATGCTTACTTCCCAAAAAATAATTGACTACTTAAACTCTGCTATTTTAGTACTCGACAAAAACCTTTCTATAATAAAGGTTAATACTGCAGCCGAAGTTCTTTTCGAGGATAGCGCGCGTCATTTAATTGGAAAATCAGCAAATAAATTATTTTTCACGCAACCCGCACTGATTTCAGAACTACGCCATGCGATTAAGCACGGGGATAGCTTTGTTGATAGGGAGTTAACCCTAAGGTTAGCCCACAAAAATATTACTTTAAATTGCAGTGTCACGCCTATACAAGAAAACAACCAATTATCGTATTTATTAGTTGAGTTACAGGCAATTGACCGGCACCTACGAATATCAAAAGAAGAGCAACTATTAACACAGCAAAATACTTCTAAAATGCTAATGCGTGGTGTCGCTCATGAAATAAAAAACCCTCTTGGTGGGCTGCGCGGGGCTGCACAATTATTAGAATTAGAGCTAGAAGATGATTCATTAAAAGAATACACACAGATCATTATTGAAGAAACCGACCGCATTACCATGCTGATGAATAAAATGTTGGGTTCCAATAAAATCCCCAATTTAATCACCTTAAATATCCATGAGCCACTAGAAAGAGTAAGACAACTTGTACAAGCTGAAGTGAATGACTCAATAAAAATACGCTGTGATTATGACCCTAGTATTCCTGAGTTAATGGCCGATAAAGATCAGTTAATACAAGCTTTTTTAAATATCATGCGTAATGCAGCTCAAGCGATTACTGGAGATCAAGGTGAAATTATAATTCGCACTCGAATTTCACAGCAAATGACGATTGCCAATAAACGCCATAAATTGATTGCTAAAATTGATATTATTGATAATGGAATCGGTGTAAAAGCCGAGCTGATGCAACATATTTTTTACCCAATGGTGACCGGTAAAGATGATGGGACGGGGCTTGGTTTACCTATTTCTCAATCGATCATTAATCAATATGGAGGCATCATTGAATTTAGCAGCGATGAAAAGCAAACAGTCTTTTCTGTCTTTTTACCTTTAGGAAATATCAATGAATAATAATTTTTGCGTATGGATTGCTGATGATGACAAATCAATCCGTTGGGTAGTAGAAAAAGCGCTTAATAAATCAGATATATCGACTCAATGCTTTAGTAATGCTCAAGAAATAATAGATTCATTAATACATGACACACCTGATGCAATTTTATCTGATATTCGCATGCCAGGCATTGATGGTTTAGTCTTATTAGAGAAGGTACAACAATCTCATCCTGATCTGCCAGTTATTATTATGACGGCTCATTCTGATTTAGATAGCGCTGTCTCTTCATTTCATGGTGGTGCTTTTGATTACTTACCAAAGCCATTTGATATCAATGAAATGATTGAGCTAGTTGAGCGAGCTTGTTTACATAACCAACAGCAAAATAAAAAAACAGTCCGCCCTAACAATAATTTAACGCATACGCCTGAAATTATTGGAGAAGCACCTGCTATGCAGGAAGTTTTTAGGATTATTGGACGCTTAGCAAGATCGAATATTACGGTGCTTATCAATGGGCAATCAGGCACAGGAAAAGAACTCGTTGCCAAAGCTTTACATCAACATAGTCCGCGCTCAAAAGAAGCTTTTATTGCTTTAAATATGGCCGCAATTCCAAAAGACTTATTGGAGTCTGAATTATTTGGGCATGAGAAAGGCGCTTTTACTGGAGCAGTTTCTCGCAGATCAGGTCGCTTTGAGCAAGCAAATAATGGTACTTTATTTTTAGATGAAATTGGCGATATGCCGGTTGAACTACAGACCCGTTTATTACGTGTATTAGCGGATCATGAATTTTACCCTTTAGGTGCTCGTAGCGCCACAAAAGTAAATGTTCGCATTATTGCAGCGACACATCAAAACCTTGAAGATTTAGTTAAGCAAGGTGTTTTTAGAGAAGATTTATTTCATCGGCTTAATGTTATTCGTATTCAAATCCCCGCTCTTAATGAGCGCGGCCAAGATATTCCCGCCTTGTTAGCTCATTTTTTAATGCTATCTGCTAAGGAATTAAAAACGGAAGCTAAGACCTTGAGCAAAGAGGCTGAAAATTATTTATGCCAATTAACTTGGCCTGGAAATATTCGCCAGTTAGAAAATATTTGTCGCTGGCTAACGGTAATGACTGCTGGGCATGAAATTGATATAAAAGATTTACCGCCAGAACTCTTAGAGCAAGAAAATAACGCGCAACCTTTTGAATCAAGCAAGGTTAACTGGGATAGTCTTTTACAAGAAGAGGTACAAAAAAGACTAGAAGCAAATGAGTCTAATATAGCTAAAAAAGTAATTGAATCTGCAGAAAGTATTTTAATTCAAGCAGCTCTAAAGCATACTCAAGGTAGGCGACAAGAAGCTGCTAGCTTACTTGGTTATGGAAGGAATACTTTAACTCGGAAAATAAAAGATTTAGATATTAAAGCGTAGTTTCTATTTTTTTCTTAGTTGATTACTTAACATTCTATTTTCAGATTTTAATTTAACAATGTGAGTATAAGCCACAATAAAGCCAATGCAAATTCCTGCAATTAACTCAATCGTTAATGCAACAGCTAAAGGTAATTGTATGCTTGCAATATATAAATTAATATCGACGATTTGAAAATTTAATAATGAAAACCAGAGCGCTAAAAACGCACTAATTGAAAAAAAAATAATTGCTATTATTCTTACCATATTAATACTTCAACTCTTGTGATTATTAAGTTATACCAAGCCCAATAGATACTTACTCTTATAAGGCTCTGAGATAACACATTTATTTACTTTTTCTGTCGGCTAGCTAGAGCGTAGCCTTTACCTTTTTAGATGTAAAAGATGGGTTTCGCAAAAGATGCTCTACCCACCCTACACAAATATTAAAATATAATTAACTCTCTTGATAGAAAGCGGGATTTAATCTGTTATTTTATATTGATCTTTAGCGCTATCAACACGATCACGTAACTCTTTACCTGGTTTAAAATGTGGAACGTATTTTTCTGTTAAAGAAACAGCTTCCCCTGTCTTAGGGTTTCGTCCTATTCTTGGTTTACGGTGATGCAATGAAAAACTACCAAAACCACGGACTTCTATTCTTTCATTTGTTGCTAACGATTGAGCCATTTGCTCTAAAACGCATTTAACAGCTAATTCAACGTCCTGTAATGCTAAATGCGGTTGTTTTTTTGATAACTGTTCAATTAATTCAGATTTAGTCACTCTAATTCCTAATATTATATATTCTTAAGGTGCAATATACTTTTTCTGTAGACATAAAAAAAGGGATTTAATCGTTAAAATTAAATCCCCTTCTCAAACTATTTAAGTTTATTTATCCAATTGCTTGAATAAATCACCCATAGTTGATGTACCAGCTGCTTGATCTGAATAATCTTTCATTACAGCAGTTTCTTCATCAGAATCTTTCGCTTTAATAGATAAAGAGATAGATTTGTTTTTCTTATCTACGCCAATGAATTTAGCTTCAATTTCATCGCCAACTTTAAGAACAGTTGTTGCATCTGCAACACGGTCACGTTGGATTTCAGAGGCTCTTAAGTAACCTTCCATAGAATCACTTAAAGTAATTACCGCACCTTTTGCATCAACTTCTTTCACAGTACCATTTACAAGACTACCTTTAGCATGAACTGCAATGTAGTTTTGGAAAGGGTCTTGCTCTAGTTGTTTAATACCTAAAGAAATACGTTCGCGTTCAGCATCAACAGCTAAGATAACTGTTTCAACTTCATCACCTTTTTGGTAACCACGAATTGAATCTTCTGGTGTATCTGACCAAGAAATATCAGACATATGAACCAAGCCATCAATGCTTCCGTCCAATCCGATGAAGATACCGAAATCAGTGATTGATTTGATTTTTCCTGAGATTTTATCGCCTTTATTATGAGTCGCTGCAAATTCATCCCAAGGATTAGTTTTACATTGTTTCATACCTAAAGAAATACGACGACGTTCTTCATCAATTTCAAGAATCATTACGTCAACTTCGTCGCCTAGTGCAACCACTTTAGCTGGGTTAACGTTTTTGTTTGTCCAGTCCATTTCAGAAACGTGAACTAAACCTTCAACGCCTTCTTCAACTTCAACAAAACAACCGTAGTCAGTTAAGTTGTTAACTTTACCAGTTACACGAGTACCTGGTAGGTAACGATCGCTGATAGCTGACCATGGATCTTCAGCCATTTGTTTCATACCTAATGAAACACGTGTTTTTTCTTTATCAAACTTAAGAACTTTAACTTCGATTTCTTGACCGATTTCAACACACTCAGATGGGTGACGAACACGTCTCCACGCCATATCAGTGATGTGTAATAAACCATCAATACCACCTAAGTCGATGAATGCGCCGTAGTCTGTTAAGTTTTTAACAATCCCTTTAACAACGATTCCATCAGCAAGTGTTTTAAGTAACTCGTCTCTTTCTGCGCTGTATTCTTTTTCTACAACAGCACGACGTGAAAGAACAACGTTGTTACGTTTTTGATCGATTTTAATAACTTTGAATTCTAAATCACGACCTTCAAGGAATGTTGTGTCTCTGATTGGACGAACATCAACTAATGAGCCTGGTAAGAAAGCACGTAATGCACCAACAGCAACCGTGAAACCACCACGAACTTTACCGTTAATACGACCAGTGATTGTTTCTTCTGCTTCGAATGCAGTTTCCAATTCACCCCATGCTTTATGTTTCTTCGCTTTATCACGAGAAAGTAAAGTAGCACCTAGTCCATCTTCAATTAGGTCTAATGCAACTTCAACTTCGTCGCCAACGCTAACTTCTAGATCACCTTCTTCATTCAAGAACTGCCATTTAGGAATGACACCCTCTGATTTTAGTCCAGCGCTAACGATAACTTTATCGTTATCAATATCAACTACGGTTCCAATTAACATAGAACCAACACGCATTTCCGTTTGGACTAAACTTTCTTCAAATAATTCAGCAAAGCTTAAACTCATCTTTTTATTTCCCTAGACTTGCTTTCTAAGATGATTTATATCAACCACCTAGCAATTAGTCTATTGTCTGTCGTTAAAATAGAGTTATATGACATCATATAACCACCAAAATCATTACTTTTCAGTTAATGCCAGTACTTTATTAATGACTTCATCTATCGTTAAATTGGATGAGTCTAAATAAAATGCGTCATCAGCTGCGATCAAAGGAGCGCTCTTCCGTTCGCTATCGCGACGGTCGCGTTCCTGAATCTCTTTAGTAATTTTGTCAATATTAGCATCAATTCCTTTTTCTTTCAACTGCTTAAATCTTCTTTTTGCTCTTTCTTCAGCGCTCGCTGTTAAAAAAACTTTAATTTCAGCATTTGAAAAAACAACCGTGCCCATATCTCGTCCATCTGCTACCAAACCAGGAAGCTGACGAAAGTCTTTTTGTTTTTGCAATAAAACCGCTCTCACTTTAGGATAAGCAGCAATTTTAGAGGCTACCGCTCCTGTTTCTTCCGTCGGCAATCTATGCGTAATATCGGTACCTGCTAATCGCACCACCAATTCATCACCAGAATCAAAACTAAGCGCCATATTAGCCGCAATTTCTGCCATCGCCTGTTCATCATCTAAATTAGCTTGTTGATCTACAGCAGAAATAGCAAGTGACCGATAAATCGAGCCACTATCTAAATAGTTCCAAGCTAATTTTTTTGCAATGGCTCGGCTAATAGTCCCTTTACCAGCTCCGCTAGGACCATCAATGGTTAAGACAGGAATCCTCATGATATGTTCTCACTATTAATATTAAGACCTAAGCGACTTGCTAAGCCAACAAAATCAGGAAATGAAGTATTGACGTTTGCACAGTCATTAATAATAATCGTGCCTGAAGAGCGTAATGCCGCCATTGCAAATGACATAGCAATACGGTGATCGCCGTGAGAAACAACACAGCCAGAGCCAATTGCCCCACCCTGTATTATCATGCCATCTTCCGTTGGTTTTGCATCCACGCCTAAAATCTGCAAGCCATCAGCCATCACTTGAATACGATCACTTTCTTTAACGCGTAATTCTTTAGCACCCGTTAATACGGTCTCACCTTCAGCGCAGGCAGCAGCAACAAATAATACAGGGAATTCATCAATCGCTAAAGCAACCAGCTCTTCAGGAATTGCTATGCCTTTTAAGTTAGCAGAACGCACACGAATATCGGCAACAGGCTCCCCACCTACATCACGCTGATTGCTCAGCTCAATATTTGCCCCCATCAATTTTAATACATCAATTACACCGGTACGCGTAGGGTTAATGCCAACATGTTTTAAAGTTAGATCTGAATTGGGCGCAATTGATGCGCCGACTAAGAAAAAAGCAGCTGAGGAAATATCACTAGGAACATCAATATCGGTAGCGATTAATTGCCCATTTCGTGAAACACTGGCCTTATTATCTTCTTGTTTAACGGGGTAAGAAAAACCTGATAACATTCTTTCGGTATGGTCGCGAGTAGGCGCTGGCTCAGTGACAGAGGTTTCACCCTGGGCATACAGCCCTGCTAATAATAAACATGATTTTACTTGCGCACTGGCAATAGGCATATCGTAATGTATGGCCTGTAAAGCCCCAGCCTGACCTCTTATCGTTAAAGGCGCAGTTCCTTTTTCTGTTGATTCAATTTTTGCTCCCATTTTACTAAGAGGATCTATCACTCGGCGCATAGGTCGCCCAGATAAAGATTCATCACCTGTTAATATTGAATCAAATGCTTGCCCAGCAAGTAATCCACTTAATAAGCGCATAGAGGTTCCTGAATTACCTAGGTACATCGCTTCTTTAGGTTCTTTTAAGCCATCTAAACCCACACCATGAATAGTCACTTCGCCGTTATTGGGCCCTTCAATTTCGACCCCCATTGCTTGAAATGCGCGCAATGTTGCTAAGGCATCATCACCCTCTAAAAAACCCTTCACATGTGTTGTTCCAGTTGCTAACGAACCTAGCATAATAGAGCGATGAGAAATTGATTTATCACCAGGAACACGAGCTTCGCCCTGTAAATTGCCACCCGCTTGAACTATAAAATTTATCGATTTTGTCATATTATTTCTGTTGATCTAAAAAACGTTGTCTTGCTTGATTAGCATAGGAAAAACTATCGAATAAAGCTTGTGACTGGTCTTGCTCTAACTTCGCTTTAACACCATTTAATTCAACACATAACTGCTCAATTAAAGGAATGATTTGCTCTTTATTCGCCTGACAAATATCTAACCACATTGTAGGGTCACTGGATGCAATTCGAGTAAAATCTTTAAAACCGCCTGCCGCATATTTAAAAATATCGGCTGTCTCATCCTTCTTACCCAAGAAATTAACTAACGAAAAAGCTAAGATATGCGGTAAATGACTGGTTGCCGCTAAGACAGCATCATGCTGCTCAATCTCCATCAAAGTCACATTGCTACCAAATTTTTGCCAAAAATCTTGCGCTAATTGAATAAACTCAGGAGCTGTTTCTGTCATCGGCGTGAGTATTAAGCGCTTACCAAAATATAAATCATCTCTCGCAGCATCAACACCACTATTTTCAGCACCGGCAATAGGATGTGCTGGCACAAAATTTTCAGGAATATCAGAAAAAACGGTTTTTAGCGCAGCAACAACACTAGCTTTTGTACTTCCCGCATCCATATATAAAGTATGCTTCGACCAAAGTGGCTGTAGTTGCTCAAAAATAAGTGACATTGCCCCAACAGGCGTGGCAATAATAACGCAATCCGCATCCATTACCGCCTCAGATAATACGCTACTATATGAATCAATAACCCCTAGCTCTTTTGCCCGCTGTAAATTATCTAAATCTTGCTCTCGGCCAAAAGCAGAAATATTTTGACATAAATTTTGCTTACGCGCTGCTCGGGCAATAGACCCGCCAATTAACCCAACGCCAATAATGCAAACTTTATTAAACATTCGCCAAGACTTCTTTCAATGCCTTAATAAAGAATACGTTTTCAGCTTCAGTCCCAATACTAATTCTTAAGTGATTGGGCATTTCATAATTGGCAACGGGGCGAACAATCACGCCTTTATGTAATAAAGCTGTATTAATACTGGCTGCTTCCCTAGCTAAATTGACAGCAATAAAATTCCCTACCGACTCAATCCAAGATAAACCCATTTCAGAAAAAGCCGTTTTTAACTGCTCCATGCCTGCCTTATTTAGGCGTATTGTTTCTGTCAAATAATCAGTATCATTTAAAGCTGTTTCAGCAGCGATCAAGGCAAGTGCATTATTATTAAAAGGCTGGCGAACGCGATTTAAAATATCAGCCATTGTGCTTGAAGATAAGCTATAACCAATCCGCAAACCTGCTAAACCATAAGCTTTAGAAAAAGTACGGGTAATAACCAGATTAGGGTATTGCTTTAACCACGGAATAGAATTTGGATAATCTGCTTCTGCTACATATTCATAATAAGCTTCATCCAAAACACAAATCACATGTCCAGGCACTTTTGATAAAAAGTGACTTAACTCAAGTTCCGTTAAATACGTTCCCGTCGGATTATTGGGATTAGCAATAAAAATCAATCGAGTCTTATCATTGATAGCAGCCAGCATGGCATTTAAATCATGCCCATAATTAATCGCTGGCACTACCTTAGCAATAGCACCGACTGCTTGAGTCACAATAGGATAAACCGCAAAAGCATGCTGCGAAAAAATGACTTCGGTTTCAGTATTTAAAAAAGCACGCGCGAGTAATTCTAAAATTTCATTAGAACCATTGCCTAATGTTATTTGCTCTTCAGAAAGCGTATATTTTTTAGCTAGTGCCGCTTTTAAATCAAATGCATTGCCATCAGGATAACGGGATAATTCAGGGATTTCTTTTTGAATAGCCGCTGTCACTTTAGGACTGGGGCCTAAAGGGTTTTCATTGGATGCTAATTTAATGATTTCAGTTAACCCCAACTCTCTCTGTAATTCAGAAACAGGTTTTCCTGCTTGATAAGGGACTAATTTTTGTACGCCTAGGTTAGCGAGTTGCTCAATGCTTTGTTGCATAGTAAATGTTTAGAAAATTAAAGATGACAGTGAAGCTGTTTAAATGAGGTTATAAAACAGCTTTAGGATAAGAGCCTAATATTTTTAATTGCATAACTTTAGACTCTAATTCAGCTAATGCCTGCTTAGGCTTATCGTCAAAGCAATGACCTTCTATATCTATATAAAAACGATACTCCCACAAACCTTCACGCGAAGGTCTCGATTCAATACGTGTCATATCGATGTTATGTTTTGCAAACGGCTGCAAGATTTCATGCAATGCGCCCGCATCATTTTTAACAGAAATTAATAATGATGTTTTATCTTGAGCTGTTGAGGTTGTTTCCAATCGCCCAACAACAACAAATCGAGTGGTATTATTTAACTCATCTTCGATACATTTTTCTATAATGGTAACGCCATATATTTCAGCAGCGACTTCACCCGCAATAGCGGCAGCGCCTTTAGTAGAAGAAGCTAACCTTGCCGCTTCGGCATTACTATTAACTTCGGTACACGGAATACCCGGTAGGTTTTGCTCCAGCCATTTTCGACATTGCGCTAAAGATTGCTTATGTGAAAATATTTCGGTAATTTCACTTAAATCTGCAACATTAGACATCAAATTATGATGAATTCTAATTTCAACTTCACCGCAAATGGTTAAAGGCGATGCATTAAAGCTATCCAAGGTATGCGTTACAACACCTTCAGTAGAATTTTCAATAGGGACAACGCCAAAATCACAATGTCCTGTCTCGACTGCTTTAAAGATACCTTCTATAGTGCTGACCGCTTCTGTTTTAACAGCATGGCCAAAATGTTTAAAAGCAGCTTGCTGAGTAAAGGTGCCTTCTGGCCCTAAAAAAGCAATTTTCATTGGCTTTTCTAATGCTAAACAAGCAGACATTATTTCTCTAAAAAAATAAGCCGCGGTGTCATCGCTTAATGGCCCCGGATTAAGTGTTTGTATGCGCCGTAAAACCAACGCTTCTCGGTCAGGTCGATAAAAGCTAGCTTCATCACCAGAAGCAAGTTTTGTTCTAGCAACTTCTTCCGCTAATTTTGCGCGTTTATTAATCAGTTGAAGTATCGTTTTATCGATCTCATCAATCTGATTTCTTAGCTCACTTAAAGGAATTACATCAGTCATAGCGATAAAAAATTAAATTAATGTGTACGTTCAAATTCAGCCATAAATTGAATCAAGGCATTAACACCTGATTCTGGCATTGCGTTATAAATACTAGCTCGCATACCACCTACTGAGCGATGCCCCTTAAGTGATAAAAACCCCTGTGCTTTAGCCTGTTTAAGGAAATCTGCATCTAAAGTCTTATCCGCTAAAATAAAAGGCACATTCATTCTAGAACGGTCTGCCTTTGCTACGGGGTTACTATATAAGCTAGATTGGTCAATTGCAGTATACAAAGCCGCGGCTTTACGTTGATTGATTTTTTCTATCGCGGCAATTCCACCTTGTGCTTTTAACCACTGAAACACTAAGCCGACTAAATACCAGTTATAAGTCGCTGGCGTATTAAGCATAGATCCTTGAGCGGCTTGTTTTTCGTAATTAAAAATATCTGGCAAACCAGCTTGCGCATTACCTAATAAATCCTC
>DAOUSK010000017.1 GCA_030627265.1 Methylococcaceae bacterium | reverse complement strand
ATACCAATTATAAGTGGTGGGCGTATTAAGCATAGATCCTTGAGCGGCTTGTTTTTCGTAATTAAAAATATCTGGCAAACCAGCTTGCGCATTACCTAATAAATCCTCTCTTACAATAACCACAGTGACGCCTGCTGGTCCCATGTTTTTTTGTGCACCCGCATAAATAAGCCCAAATTTATTCACATCAATTTCTTTAGATAGAATATTAGAGGACATATCAGCGACTAACGGTAAATTGCCGACATCAGGTATAGCAGAAAACTCAACACCATGAATGGTTTCATTAGGCGTGTAATGTAAGTAGGCTGCTTGCTCATCAATTTGCCACTCAGAACCAGCTGGAATAGCCGTATGGTGATTATTTTCAGAACTTGCTGAAACAATGACATCACAATAAGCTTTGGCACTTTTAATGGCTTTTTCTGACCATGCACCGGTATTGATATAACAAGCTTTGCTCTTACCGGCCAAAATATTAGCGGGTATGAATGAAAATTGTGCTGTTGCACCACCCTGTAAGAATAAAACTTTATAATTCTCAGGGATATTCATTAGCGAGCGTAAATCTTGATGTAAACTTTCAGCTATCGACATAAATTCGGCACCGCGATGGCTCATTTCCATCACTGACATACCTGAGTTTTTCCAATTTAACATCTCTTCCTGTGCTTGTTTTAAAACTTCTGCCGGTAAAACAGAAGGTCCTGCACTAAAATTATAAGTAGACGACATTATTCGCTCTCATTTTCATTATTTGTGTCTTCGACAATCACTTCATCTTCAATAATGGTTGATTCATCCGATTCATTCTCAACAGCTACCGACTCCGACTCATCTAGTTCATCGTCATCAACGAGGCCGTCAATTTTATCCACACCAACTACTTTTTCTTTTGCATCTAAGCGAATAACTTTCACGCCTTGCGTATTTCGACCAATCACTGAAATTTCATCAACACGAGTACGTACTAATACGCCACCACTGGTAATTAACATGATTTCATCATGATCTTCAACTAATACAGCACCCACTAATGCGCCATTTCTATCCGATGTTTGCATGGAGATCATGCCCTGCCCACCACGTTTATGACGTGTGAATTCAGATAATTTAGTACGTTTACCAAAACCATTTTCAGTCACGTTAAGTACAGAACCATCAGAAGAAATAATCAAAGAAATAATTCTTTGTCCTTCATTAAGGCGCATACCACGAACACCTGTTGCTGTACGCCCCATGGAGCGAACGTCTGATTCATTAAAGCAAACCACTTTTCCGCTATTACTAAATAATAAGATATCACGTTCGCCATCAGTTACAGCAACACCAACTAATTCATCACCTTCACGTAAATCAATAGCAATTTTTCCGTTACTACGCTGGCGTTCAAATTCTTTTAGCGGTGTTTTCTTAACCGTTCCTGCGGCGGTTGCCATGAAAATATATTGCGATTCACTGTATTCACGAACCGTTAACATAGCGCTAATTTGCTCACCTTTCTCTAGCGGTAACAAATTAATAAAAGGTTTTCCGCGTGAAGCGCGGCTGCCAATTGGTAGCTGATAAACTTTTAACCAATATACTTTACCGGCAGAAGAGAAACATAAAACTGTATCATGCGTATTCGCAACAATTAATTTTTCAACAAAATCTTCTTCTTTGGTTGCGGTCGCTGATTTTCCACGCCCTCCTCGGCGCTGCGCTTGGTAGTCTTCTAAACGCTGTGATTTCACATAGCCTTCATGCGACATCGTTACCACAACATCTTCTTCGGTAATAAAATCAGCTTCAGATAAGCTTAAGGATTCAGCCTTTAGCTCCGTACGACGTTCATCTGCATATTCTTCTTTGATCGCTTCTAGCTCTTCGCGGATAACTTCCATTAATCGCACCGCACTATTCAAAATAGCTAAATACCCGTCAATCAGCTCAAGTAACTGTTTATATTCATTAACGATTTTATCTTGCTCTAACCCTGTTAAACGGTGTAAGCGTAAATCTAAAATGGCACCTGCTTGTGCTTCAGATAAGCGATACTCAGATCCATGAATACCAAAGTCTAAAGCCAGTCCATCTGGACGAGACCGATCCGCATCCGCTCTCTCTAAAAGAGACTCAACCAAACCTGCATTCCATGTTTTTTCTAACAAGCCTTGCTTGGCTTCTGCTGGATTAGCCGCAGCTTTAATTAAAGCGATCATTTCATCTATATTCGACATAGCAACTGCTAGGCCTTCCAATACATGCGCTCGTTCACGTGCTTTTCTTAATAAATAGACCGTACGACGAGTAACCACTTCGCGGCGATGATTAACAAAAGCATGTAGGATTTGCTTTAAATTCATACACATGGGGCGCCCATCTAAAATGGCCACCATGTTAATACCAAACACTGTGCGTAACTGCGTTTGCTTGTATAAATTATTTAAAACAACATCAGGCACTTCGCCACGACGCAGCTCTATCACCATACGCATGCCATCTTTATCAGACTCATCGCGTAATCCTGAAATACCTTCAATTTTGCCTAACTTAATTAATTCAGCAATTTTTTCTAATAAACGCGCTTTATTAACCTGATAAGGTAATTCTGTCACGATAATCGCTTGGCGAGAACCTTGGTTATAATCTTCAACATGACTACGTCCACGAATATAAACTTTTCCGCGACCTGTCATATAAGCATCGTAAATACCACCGACACCATTGATAATCCCAGCAGTAGGAAAATCTGGCCCAGGAAGGTATTCCATCAAGTCTCTTACTTCAATATCAGGCGTATCAATCATCGCCAGACAAGCAGAAATCACTTCGCCTAAGTTATGGGGTGGGATATTTGTTGCCATTCCAACAGCAATACCAGAAGAACCATTGACTAATAAGGCAGGAACGCGCGCAGGTAAAACGGTAGGTTCTGATTCTGATTCATCATAATTTGATGCGAAATCAACGGTTTCCTTGTCTAAATCCGCTAACATTTCATGCGCAATTTTAGCCATTCGAACTTCGGTATAACGCATTGCCGCCGGTGAATCACCATCGACAGAACCAAAGTTCCCTTGTCCGTCAACTAGCATATATCGTAATGAGAAAGGCTGAGCCATCCTTACAATGGTATCGTAAACAGCGGTATCACCATGGGGGTGATATTTACCAATCACATCCCCAACAACACGCGCTGATTTCTTATAGGCTTTATTCCAGTCGTTACCTAACACGCTCATTGCGTATAAAACGCGCCGATGAACTGGCTTTAAGCCATCTCTAACATCAGGGAGTGCGCGGCCGACAATAACGCTCATTGCATAATCGAGATAGGATTGCTCCATCTCATCTTCGATATTAACTACTGTAATTTCTTTAGCAAACTCTGACATTCGTTCCCAGCTCATGAAAGATGCAGATAATCGGTATTATCAGCAAAATATTTAAAATTAAATTATAAAACAGCTCTTATAACGGCCTTTTAGCTTGTAACTTTTAGCATGATTCTTAACAGCTAATAATTATAGCATAAGCTGACCACTAAAAAGGCCTAATAGCCTTGCCATGAGACTTTAAAATACAATAAAGGACCTATCTTTAAGTAATAACTCAAAAACCTCTTCTCGATCATTCTGAGCCTGTTTAAAAACCGAAAATAAAACCTCTTTTTCCATATTTAATGCTTCTCGATATTCTAACGGAATTTCTTGCCAAACGATGTCACTGGTCAAGTCACTCACTCTGGGTAATTCACACAAAATAGCGGCAATATGTATCATTTTTGCATCTAAGTGATGAGCGCCCTGCCATTCAGGATCCTGCTGATACTCAATAGGCTGGTAAATAGCCGCTGGTAACTGCCAGAATCTTAATAATGCCGCGCTCACCGAAGTAAAATCAAGTACTTTTAAGGCCTTATCTCCTCCTATATCCTGAGCCAATTCATGCATTAATTGCGAAATAACTAAACTACCGATATTACGTAAGAAGCCGATGGTAAATAAATTTTCACTATGTAAACCGCCATTTTTTTTTGCTAATAACCTAGCCATGACCCCGCAATGCACCGACTCTTGCCAAAACTGACTTAAATCAATTCGGCCTGATAACTTTTGTTCAAATACATCGATAACAGACAGTAATAAAATTAAATACAATACCTCTTCCGCACCTACTATAGTAATGCCCCTCTCAATACTATCAACATCAGATTGATGATGATATAAGCGACTATTCATTAAACTCAGTAAGCGCCCATTTAAACGCGGTGTTTTAGCAATAAAATGTGCAATTTCAATTGTCGATATTTGTGGATCATGAACAATACGCGCAACACTTTGATAGCGCTCGGCCAAAATAAACAAATGTAAAACATCATCAAGTGTAGGTGCTGTGCTATTAGACATGACTTTTTTGATAAAAGAGTAAAACCCGGCGCACATATTTTTGCGTTTCGGGATAAGGAGGGATTTTATTTTTATACCTTTTAACGGTATTTTCCCCCGCATTATAAGCAGCAATCGCTAATTTTAAATCTTGCGGAAAAAGTGACATTAAATACTTTAAATATCGAGTGCCAGCAAAAACATTTTGTTTGGGGTTGGTGCGATTAGTCGCGCCATATTGCTTAGCAGTCCCCGGCATTAATTGCATTAAGCCAACAGCTCCAGCGCTAGAAACTGCATTGGCATCATAAGCAGATTCTGCCCTGATAACCGCATGAATTAATGCAGCATCCACTTGATACTTTTTAGCCGCAGCTAAAATAATAGGCGCATGTTTTTTCTTATTCACTGCCATCACTTTAAGGGCTGCATTATATGATTTGGGGCGGGTGCGTATAATGACTTTGTATTTTTTATGCTTAGGCCGATCAGTAAAATAAACACGCCCACTTTTATCGGTATATTTATAAATATCCGCATAGACTAACGAATTATTAGTAATAACAGAATAAAAGAACACGATAAAAAAAGAGAGTAGTTTATTCATCGTCTTTTATTTTTAGAGCCTTGCATGCCAAAAACGATAACCGTAGAAACAAAGATACCTGAAAGCATAATATTCTCTTGGGATGCTCCCAATAAATAAGCCCCACCACTGCCTAACCCCATTCCTACTCCAGTAAAAGCAAGGCTACGCATCAATCGACAAAAAGAACAGTTCCTATCATATCCTCGCATTTAAACACTCCTAGACTCAATTAAATCAACCATCAAATCAACATTTCCTTGCGTCTCATTTAACGCAGGTATATAGCAATAATCATCACCACCAGCGGATAAAAAAAGCGATTGATTAGTCATATTTATTTCTTCTAACGTTTCTAAGCAATCAACAGCAAAACCAGGACAAATGATATCAATCGCTTTAAAGCCTTGCTCTGGCAACTCCATTAAAGTTTCAATACAGTAGGGTTGCAACCATTTTGCACGACCAAAGCGAGATTGAAAGACAATTTTCCACTGCTTAGGCTTTAGCCCTAATGATTTTGCAATCAATTTAGCACTAATATGGCACTGATCAAAATAAGGATCTCCCCACTTTGTTAATTGCTCAGGTAGGCCGTGAAAAGACATTAATAATAATTTATTTTTCGGCTTTTGCTGCCATGCCTTTTGAATTGAATCACTAATCGCTTTTATATAAACTGGGTTTTGATGGTAATCACTAATAAAACTAAGTTCTGGAATATTTCGCCATTTTTGTAATTCCAAGGTAACCGCATCAAAAACACTTGCTGTTGTCGTTGATGAATACTGGGGATAAAGAGGAATAATAATTAATTGCTCGACTTGTTCTTGCTTAAATTGGCGCAATGCAGAGTTTAACGATGGCTTACCGTAACTCATTGCCATTTTTACATTGATTAATGGTTTTTTCTGATAATACTGACTGACTTTAGCAACTAAAGACTCTGTAAAGACTATTAAGGGGGAGCCTGCTTCAGTCCAAACTTCACGGTAAGCTTTAACGGACTTAAATGGCCTGAATGGGAGAATAAGTAAATTTAAAATCCCCCACCATAAGAATCGCGGCAAATTAACGACTCTTGGATCACTCAGAAATTGCTTAAGGAATCGCCTTACTGCCATAAGGCTTGCCTTATCAGGCGACCCTAAATTGACGATTAAAACACCTCGTTTTTTAGTCGTCATGCCTATCCTTATTATTGACGGTTAATCAAACTCAGAAATTCAGAGCGCGTACTGAGATCATCACGAAAAATGCCTTTCATTGCAGAAGTCATCATCACTGAGTTTTGTTTTTCCACACCACGCATCATCATGCACATGTGCTTAGCTTCAATAACAACAGCAACACCGCGGGCATTAATAGCTAACTCAATCGCATCGGCAATTTGCTTGGTTAAATTTTCTTGAATCTGTAAGCGTCGTGCATACATATCAACAACGCGTGCTAATTTGGATAGCCCTAAAACTTTACCTTGTGGTAAATAAGCAATATGACATTTACCAACAAAAGGGAGTAAGTGATGCTCACATAACGAGTAAAGCTCGATATCCTTTACAATCACCATGTCTTCTGTTTCAGAGTCAAAAATTGCACCATTTAAAACTTCATCTAAATTTTTTTCATAGCCATTATTTAAAAATTGAAATGCTTTTGCGGCTCTTTTAGGGGTATCAACTAAGCCTTCGCGAGTGATATCTTCACCAATTGATTCAATAATTTTACTGAAATACTCTTCCATCATCTGTCTCTAAAATAAAATAGCTGTTAATTATACATCATAGTTGCACTAAACTTAATGCCTGCAAAACGACTTGCTCATCAGCGCCCGCTTTCGGGGCTTTTTCACTTAATTCACGCCGCCATGCTCTTGCACCTGCTACCCCATGAAACAAGCCTAATATATGTCGCGTAATACTATGTAGTTTTACACCTACGCTAAGCTGTGATTGTATATAAGGTATTAGTTCTAAAACAATCTCTTGCCGCGTTTTTATTGCCGTACTTTGCTTAAAAAATAACGCATCGACTTCAGCCAATAAATAAGGATTATGATAGGCTTCTCGACCAATCATAACGCCATCTAAGCTTTGCAATAGCGCTTCAGTTTGCTCAATACTTTTAATTCCACCATTTATAATAATCTCTAAGTGCGGAAAGTCTTGTTTAATTTGCTGCACAATATCATAACGTAAAGGTGGAACTTCACGATTTTGCTTAGGGGATAAACCGGATAACCAGGCTTTACGCGCATGTAAAATAAACGTTTTACATCCCGTTGCACTAACAATTTCGATAAAATTTACCAAAGCTTCATAAGAATCTAAATCATCAATTCCAATACGTGATTTTACCGTCACTGGCAATAAAGTCGCCGCTTGCATTGCATCAATACATTCTGCAACCAACTGAGGTTCGGCCATTAAACAAGCACCAAATCGACCATTTTGCACTCGATCACTGGGACAGCCAACATTTAAATTCACTTCATTATAAGCATAATCCTCAGCAATTTTACTGCATAACGCTAAGTCTTTAGGCGAACTACCGCCTAACTGCAAGGCAATTGGCTGCTCTTCCTGATTAAAACTTAAATGTCGTTGGCGATCTCCATGAATAATCGCTCCTGTGGTCACCATCTCACTATATAAGAGAGTCTGCTTTGTTAATAAACGATGAAAGTATCGGCAGTGGCTTGTGGACCAATCTAACATAGGCGCTACACTTAAAGTTCTATCCATTTTTTGATTTATATTTTGCATTAAGATGAATTGTTCATTGCTTTTCTATCCCTATTTCAACTGAAATCCTGATTAAATGCTATATTGCGAACTATAAAACATACCCATTAAAGTTTACGCCTTATGGAAATCACACAGTCTCATTATTTAATCGATATTTTAGCATTGTTATTAGCAACCGTTATTATCGTGCCTATTTTTCACAAATTACGTTTAGGCGCTATCCTTGGCTATTTAACCGCGGGAGCGATATTAGGTCCTTGGGGCTTAGGCATTATCACAGAGGTTGAAGAAGTTAGTCACCTTGCAGAGTTTGGTGTCATATTTTTGCTATTCATTTTAGGTATTGAACTCAATCCCACAAAATTATGGCAAATGCGTCAGTTAGTCATTGGCTTAGGGCTAAGCCAAGTGCTGATAACTGCTGCTGTCATTTTTTCATTTTGTCTATTACTGGGCTTAACAGCAAAAATATCTGTTGTCATCGCTTTTGGACTTTCGCTTTCTTCTACCGCTTTTTGTCTCAATCTTTTAGAGGAGCGCGGCGGCATTTCCACAGAAATGGGCAAGATGTCCTTTGCTATTTTATTATTACAAGATATTGCCGTCGTTCCTTTATTAGCGCTCACTGCTATGCTAGCGGGTGGCGACATTGATGCCAGCGACTCAGGGCTTAATATACTCTATGCGATTATGGCAATTACCACTCTATTATTAATAGGTCGTTATTTACTCAATCCTGTTTTAGATAAAATTGTGGCTAGCCAAGACCCAGAAGTTTTTATTGCCGTTGCTGTTTTATTAGTTTTGAGTGTCGCCTGGGCAATGCAATCAATTGGCTTATCAATGGCGCTTGGGGCATTTATCGCAGGATTAATGCTTGCCGAATCTCACTATCGCCACCAAATTGAAGCTGACATTCTGCCATTTCGAGGCATATTATTAGGCTTATTTTTTATGACCATTGGAATGGGCGTTGATTTTGGCCTGTTATGGGAAAACTTAAGCGATATTATTCTATTAACACTAGCGCTAATGACAACCAAAGCAAGTGTCATCTACCTTTTATCTCGCTTAAATGGCACTCGCCACGATATTTCTGTGCAATCTAGCCTACTACTTTCTCAAAGTGGTGAATTTGGCTTTGTTATGTTTGGCTTTGCTGCTAATTCAGGTCTGTTAGAGACTCACATCAGCCAAAGCTTAATTTTAGTGATTACTTTAAGCATGGTTTTTACACCTTTTATTGTAAAAATTAGTAATACCTTATTATTAAAATTTAATACCCCTGACCCTAGTAATATAAGTGATAGTGATAATGATGCTAGTGGTAATGTTTTTATTGAAAATTCAGACGGACATGTTATTTTGGCTGGTTTTGGCCGTGTTGGCGCAAGAATTGGCGCACTACTTAATGCGGCTAACGTCAATTATATCGCTATTGACATGGATCAGAAACGAATAAAAGCAGCGCGCGCACAAGGTTTTCCCGTTTTTTATGGTGATGCGAGTAATGCAAATATCTTGCGTTCAGCGAGGGCTGAACATGCAAAAATGATTGTCATTGCTTTAGATAACCTTAAAAACATTAATCATATCATTCCTCTGATACGAAAATCATATCCAAACACCCCTATTCACGCTCGCGCTATTGATAGACAGCATTGTGCTGAATTAATAAGTCAAGGAGTCACCTCTACTGTCTCCGAAACCTTAGAAGTAAGCTTACGCCTTACCGAAGAAATTTTATTAGGCAGTGGAATCAGTCGCAAAGAAACAGAACAGGTTATCAATGAATTTAGAGAAGATTACTACTCAGATGTTGTACAGAAAATAACTGGAAACAAAGTCGTTATGGGGGAGTTAAGCCACTAAGCCATTTATAAATACTTGCTTCGGCTAATTAAACTCTATATCCTTATGTCCCTATCTAGGTACAGTCCAAATATATCAATAAGATTTATTGGCTAATAATATAAATTTTAGGCGGTGATTTTGGTTCGTTTTTTCCTTCTCTTCTTATTTCTATTTAGCACAAGCTCTATTGCTAATACAAAGGATTTAATTATTACCGAAAAAGGTGATATTTTCACCGACTTTGAAGTAGAAACATACGAAGATAAAAGCGCATCGCAAAGTTTTTCTGAAATAAAGAAAGCTAAGTTTGCCCCGCACTCTAACCGCATCAGTACGGGGTATTCGACATCTGTTTTTTGGTTTCGCTTTACACTAATCAATAAAAGCAACCAAGACCTAATTTATTTTGCCGAATTCACAGAAAATGCGGCTCATAAAGTTCATGCTTTTATCTCCCAACAAAAACCCTTTAATTTTTCTGAAGAAAGGCAAGGTGTTGCCTATTTAGCTTTAGGTGATTCTTCTGATGAACTTTTAAAGCCAAAGTTTCAAATTAATATTAAAAGCGGTGAAACCAAAACCGTTTACCTTAATATTTTAGGGCGTTATGCAAACTTTACTTCTTTCAATATTATTGATACGCCGACTATTAATTCATATAAAGTAACGCATACAGGGTTTTATTCGCTCTACTTTGGCGCAATCTTAGCCATACTTATCTACAACCTTGCTATCTTTGGCTTTGTCAGAGAGATAACTTATTTATATTACACCCTTTATGTTGCGTCATTCCTTACTTGGCAGTTATGTGAAAATGGTTTCTTTCCGTTCGATCGCTTTTCTAGCGCCTCTCACTTTTATTTAAATGGCTTATCAATCCCTATCGGATTAGCATTTCTAGTCTGTTTTGCACGTACTATTCTAGAAACAAAAACACGACTACCTAAAATTGACTCTATCCTCAAGGCGATTACTAGCCTCTATTTCTTACTTGCATTAAACGCCGTTTTTTTCACCCAAGCTTCTTTTATGGCAATTAGTTTTGTCACTACATTTAGCATGCCGTTTTTATTATATTCGGGCATTAAAAGCTATAAGACTGGAAACAAGAGTGCATTAATATTTTTAATTGCACAAACCTCATTTTTATCGATGTCCACCCTCTTTTCACTAATGACGGAAGGCTACTTAGACTATAGTCTTACCACTAAACACGGGCTAATTGCTGCCTTCCTCATAGAAATATTTATATTTTCACTCGCGATTGCTTATAGAATAAGAATGCACGAACAAGAAAAAACAAACATCATTAGCCAGGCCAACCAAGACTTAGATAATAAAGTGAAGGAGCGCACTTTAGAGTTAGAATTATCCAAGAAAAAGTTGGTAGAATTTGCTAGTAAAGACCCTCTAACCAATCTCTTTAATCGTCGTTTTTTATATCAAATGAGTAACGAGTTGATTGGTATTGCGAAAAGAGAGAATACACCGATTAGTCTCATCATCTTTGATATTGATAACTTCAAAAATATTAATGATACTTTTGGTCATGCTGTAGGGGATAATGTCATCGTTGAATTTTCCAAGTTGCTTCAACAAACGCGAGAATGTGATATAGCATCGAGAATTGGTGGTGAGGAATTCCTTTTAGTTTTACCCAATACTTCCGAAGCAGGAGCTGTTGAAATTGCCAATCAACTCCTTAAAAAAACAGAACACTTAATTATTGGCACTGACGACACATCGCTTTCTTTCACTGTTAGTGGAGGAATTAGTAGTGTGCTAACCGATAAAGAACATGGCATTGAGCTTGCTATAAATAGAGGAGACCAAGCACTTTACCAGGCAAAAGAAAACGGAAAGAATCAAGTTCAAAGCTTCACCTCCTATTAACAAAGCGAATTGCTTTACCCTATAAAAATTAAAACAGAGATAGAATGACAAACAAACAAAGTAATTTATCGTGGAAAAATTATCTCGAGCTATGTAAACCAAAAGTGGTGTTATTACTTGTGTTTACAGCAAATGTCGGCATGTTATTAGCCGTACCTGGAATGCCTCCTATTGCGGAGTTTATTTATGCCACTTTAGGAATAGGATTAGCCTCTGCCTCTGCAGCTGCAATCAATCACTATATAGACCAAAAAGCTGACGCAGAAATGGCAAGGACAAAAAATCGTCCCTTACCATCAGGAGAATTAAATTCACGAAATGTGCTTATTTTTGCCGCTACGCTTGGCATTATCGGCATGTTAATTCTGACTTTATTGATCAATACATTAACGGCAGTCTTAACCTTTTTATCTTTAATTGGTTATGCCATTGTTTATACTGTTTTCCTTAAACGTTTAACACCGCAAAATATCGTCATAGGCGGGGCAGCAGGCGCAGCTCCTCCTGTTTTAGGGTGGTGTGCAATGACTGGTGAAGTTCACCCTTATGCCTTATTATTATTTTTGCTTATTTATGTTTGGACGCCACCGCATTTTTGGGCATTAGCTATCGCACGACGCGAAGAGTATGCAAAAGTAAATATACCCATGCTTCCTGTTACCCATGGAACTGAGTTTACTCGCTTACATATACTGCTTTATACCATTTTGCTTTTTATCGTCACTCTACTACCTTACTTAACAGGGATGAGTGGTTTAATTTACCTTATTCCCAGCGCAGGATTAAGTTTAGGCTTTATTTTCTTTGCCATTAAAATGATGCGCACTAAAGAGGATAAAACAGCTATGCAAACCTTTGCATATTCTATTGTTTATCTAATGTTACTTTTTGCATTTTTATTGGTAGATCACTACTACCGCTATACTTTCTAGGGTAATCATGAATTTTTGGGAAAGTAAAAAACTGTCGGAAATGTCCTCTACAGAATGGGAATCTCTCTGTGATGGCTGCGCTAAATGCTGCTTAAATAAATTAGAAGATGAAGAAACAGAGGAAATATTCTTTACTAGTGTTGTTTGTGAGCTAATAGACTTAGAAAGCTGTCGCTGCACCAAGTACTCAGAACGTACAACATTAGTACCTGAATGTATTGATTTAACGCAACATGACTTTTCTGAATACACCTGGCTTCCTGATACCTGTGCTTATAAATTATTAAGTGCTGGAAAATCATTACCCTCTTGGCACCCATTGATAACAGGCGACCAGGAAAGTGTATTTAATGTAGGCGCTTCTATTCGCAGTTTTGCCATCAAAGAATCACAAGTAGACGATTTGGAAGATCATATTATTGAATGGGGTTAAAAGCACTTAAATCACTTCCAACCATTGAGCACCCCCAATCTCAATAAGTAATAACCGTTATAAGCCTTGGTAATATCAAGTTTATTTCACTTTTTCGTAGGATGGGTAGAACGCAGCACCTGCTTTTTAGGTGCGCAGTGAAACCCATCATCAGCTCTGCGTATAATGATGATGGGTTTCGCAAAAAAGACGCTCTACCCATCCTACGAAAAACCTAGACACAAATAAGCCGTACTAATCAAAGATCAGTACGGCTTATTGTATTCAGCAGTAACCTAAAAGATTACTGTCCTAATACATCTTTACGAGTACTTTCTGCGATAGCTGCTGCTTCGCCGATTAAATCAGCAGGAACACCTAACTCAGTTAAGGTTGCACCTAAGTGCTCCATTACTGCGTCAAAATGAGAATCATTCAATCCCATCTTAACTAAACGCGCATGAACTGAACGCATATCACCGCCCGTATAAGTATTGGGTCCACCAAAAGCCATCGTAAAAAAAGCTTTTTGCTTGTTAATTTGCTCTTCCATATTCGTTTTACCAAAAAAACGATTAATGCGGTGATCACTAAGTACTTTACGATAAAAAAGCTCTACCGCTGCATTAACAGCGGCTTCACCACCAATTCTTTCAAATAAAGTTGCAGATGCTTCAGTCATGTCATTTCCTCTTTTTTTGTTATCGTTATTATTATTATTTTGTTGCTCTTCAATATTAGCAATTAATTACATTGTATGCAATTTATGTTTTTTTAAAAAATCATTGCTCATAAAATACAGCCAAATAAAAAAACCTTTTTAAAATAAGTGCATTACATGACTTTAGATTGCCTTCGCTCAACTAAGCTTAATGCTTAAAAGTCCATTGATGCTCTTATGCAATTTAAAATACCGTAACTATATGACTCATTTAAGGCTTCAAAAACGGGTTTCATACTGCTGTTTTTTGCTTCTAATAAACTTAAAATTTCATCTTGAATATTATTTATTTCTTGTTCACTGAGTTCAACAACATCCATTAATTTAATGGTATCTTGCTCTATCCCGGAGGCTAAATGCGTATAAATCGTACTTTCTTTAAGTGATCGTTGAATGGCAATTTTTTCAACAGAAAAACCCACTTTAAATAATGCCACCGATTCATCAGCCGTTTCTGTTAAAGTAGAATTTTGCTCTTGAACCGTTTGAATACCCGCAATAATCGCTAAAAAATCATCCGCATATAAGTCTAATTTACGCTCACCTACCCCTGATATTTGTGCAAACTGCTGATGATTTAAGGGCGCCCTTTCAACCATTTCCGTTAACGTTGCATCATTAAAAATAATATACGGTGGCACATCCTGCTCATCAGCTAACTCTCTACGCTTAGCCCGCAAAGCATCCCATAAAACATTATCACTGTGGCGAGCAAAATCCCCCCTGTTAACTTTTGCTTTTTTAGTTTTTGCTTTGGCTAAATCTTTACGAAAACGAATTTCTTCATCACCACGCAATAAAGGGCGGCATTTAGTATTTAATTTCAGAGCGCCATAGCCTTCAAAATCAATATCAACCAAACCACGCACCACTAACTGCCTAAAAACAGAGCGCCATTGCGATTCATCCAATGCTGTGCCAATACCAAAGGTACTTTGTTTATCATGTGCGAAACTTTTAATGCGATCATTTTCTTTACCTAACAAAACATCCATCAAGTAATTAACACCAAAGCGCTGTTCAGTACGATAAATACAAGATAAAGCTTGTTGCGCCGCAATCGTGCCATTCCATGTATCAACAGGCTCCAGGCAGGTATCACAATTACCACAGCCTTGTTTTTGTTGCTCGCCAAAATAATTTAATAACACTTCACGGCGACAAGACACTTGCTCACACAAACCTAACATGGCATCTAGCTTATGTAGTTCAACACGCTTATGATTTTCATCTGCATCTGAATTTTGCAGCATTTGTCGTAAACTAATCACATCTTGCAAACCATAACTCATCCAAGCATTGGCAGGCTCACCATCACGCCCTGCTCGCCCCGTTTCTTGGTAATACCCTTCTATGCTTTTAGGTAAATCTAAATGCGCAACAAAACGTACATTGGGTTTATCAATGCCCATCCCAAAGGCAACCGTCGCAACAATAACAATTCCTTCAGAGATTAAAAAATCATGTTGATGTTTATGGCGTATTTTATGCGTTAAACCAGCATGATAAGGGTAAGCATTAACCCCCTTTTCTTGTAACCATTTTGCCGTCGCTTCTACTTTTTTACGTGATAAGCAATAAACAATCCCGGCATCACCACTATGCTCAGCTTGAATAAAATTCAATAACTGTTGCCGAGCATTATCTTTTTGCACGATGGTGTAACGAATATTAGGCCGATCAAAACCACCAATAAATAAAGGCGAATCCTCTAAAGACAAGCGTTGAATGATTTCTTCACGCGTTCGCTGATCCGCTGTTGCCGTTAATGCAATACGCGGTACATTAGGAAAACGGTGCGTTAATAAAGAAAGTTGCAAATAATCAGCACGAAAATCATGCCCCCACTGAGAAACACAGTGCGCTTCATCTATGGCAAATAAAGCAATATTTAATCGCCCAAATAACTGTAAAGTAGATTCAGACGTTAATCGTTCAGGGGCAATATAAAGTAAATCTAATTCCCCTTGTAATAACTGATTCTCTACCTGTTTGACTTGCTCATACGCTAAACTAGAATTTAAAAAGGCAGCCTGCACACCTACCTGGTGTAAGGCATTCACTTGATCTTGCATTAAAGCAATTAAGGGAGAAATCACAATACCTACTCCCTCTCGAATCATAGAAGGTATTTGGTAACACAAAGATTTACCGCCGCCTGTCGGCATTAAAACGGCGGCACTTTTTCCAGAAATAAGTTGATTAACAATTTCAGCTTGTTGCCCTCGAAAACCTTCATACCCGAAGACCGAGTGTAAAACTTGCTCTGCTGGTTGGCCAGTATAACGTGCCATAAAATCCACATCCGTAACAGTGTAAAAGTATATAATGACGCTATTATAAATCAGCAATGAAACCTTTTTATTATTTTGAACACATCAAACACGCATCGCCTACAATTATTGCTTAAAAACCAGCGGCAAGTGCTTATAAAAAAAGGACTAAAAGGCATAGAAAAGGAAAGCCTACGCTTATCAAATGTTGGTTTTATTGCACAGTCAGCTCACCCGTATTCACTGGGATCAGCCTTAACACATCCGCACATCACCACCGATTATTCAGAAGCTTTATTAGAATTCATAACCCCCCCGCTAGCCAATATTGATAGTACGCTGTCTTTCATGTACAAAATTCATCAATTTGTTTACAGCCAATTAAATGATGAATATTTACTCTCATCTAGCATGCCTTGTGGCATTAAAGGTGATGAAAGCATTCCTATTGCACAATACGGAAAATCTAATATTGGGCAAATGAAGCATATCTACCGCCAAGGATTAGCGCATCGCTATGGCCGTACAATGCAAGCGATAGCAGGCATACACTTTAACTATTCAGTCCCCGAAAAGTTATGGCCCGTCTTACATAAACTGGAAGGTTCTAAATTATCACTGGAAAATTTTAAATCCTCCGCCTATTTCGATTTAATCCGAAATTTTCAACGTCAAGGCTGGATTATTTTATATTTATTTGGTGCTTCGCCTGCCATTTGTAAAAACTTTTTTGCCAGCCGCCCCGAGCTGATGAGCCAGTTTTCCGAGTGTGATAACGGAACACTTTATCACCCGCATGCGACCTCACTACGCATGAGTAATATTGGCTATAAAAGCAATAATCAAGCTAATTTGGAGATTGACTATAATTCTCTTGATGGCTATGTCGATAGCTTATCTGCAGCAATCAACACACCTAGCCCTGAATATGAAAATTTTGGCGTAAAAGTGAATGGTCAGTATCAACAATTAAATAACAACCTACTGCAAATAGAAAATGAATTTTATAGTACGGTTCGCCCCAAACAAATCATCAATCCTTGTGAAAAACCCACACTCGCCCTTAAACGTCGCGGTGTTCATTATGTGGAAATTCGCTCACTCGATTTAAACCCGTTTAATCCCATTGGCATTGATGCAACACAAGCACGGTTTATTGAAGCTTTTTTATTAGCCTGTTTATTGCAAGATAGCCCAAAAAGTAACCACGCTGAATCAGAAGTTAACAATAACAATCAACTTAATGTGGCTAATAATGGCCGCCAATCTGATTTAGAACTCATCAAAAATAATCAGCCAATTTTACTAAAAGACTGGGCTAATGACATATTAGATAATATGCAAACTATCTGTACGATTTTAGATGCTGATGAACCAGATAATCTCTATACGCAAGCTTTAGACAAGCAACGGGGGGTAGTCGAAAATCCCAACTTAACACCTTCGGCAAAGCTATTATCCGCTATGAATAGAACAGAGTTACCTTTTGCACGTTTTGCTGATAACATTTCACAAAAACATGCTGAAACTTTTAGTTCACAGCCACTCAGCAAGGTAGATACTGATTTTTTTACACACTTAGCTAAACAATCTCACCACAAACAAATCGAAATTGAAACGAAAGATAGCTTATCTTTAGATGATTTTCTTACCCATTACTTTTCTCAAGTTTAACTATTTTTATGCAAACTATTGAACAAACGCTGTCTGAATTACAAGGTAAAAACCCCAATAAAGTTCTACGGCATGCCCTAGAAAACTACGACAAAGTCGCTATTTCTTTTAGTGGTGCAGAAGATGTCGTCTTAATTGATATGGCACTAAAAATCCGCAAGGATATACAAGTTTTTTCGCTTGATACCGGCCGTCTACACAAAGAAACCTACCAATTCATTGAGCAAGTCAGAAAGCATTACGGGATTGAAATTGAATTACTAAGCCCAAACCCAGAGCTATTAGAGCCTTTTGTTAAAGCAAAAGGACTGTTCAGTTTTTATGAAGATAGCCATAAAGAATGCTGTGGAATTCGTAAAGTCGAACCCTTACGCCGTAAATTAGCAACTGTTGACGCATGGATTACAGGACAGCGTAAAGACCAAAGTTTAGATACGCGCCAAGACTTACCAGAAATACAAGTCGATCCTGCTTTCTCTAGCGAAAGCCATCCCTTGATTAAATTCAACCCTCTCGTTAACCAAAGTTCAGCGCAAATTTGGGACTATATAGAAGCTTACCAAGTCCCTTTTAATGCTTTACATCAGCAAGGGTT
Organism: Methylococcaceae bacterium; assembly: GCA_030627265.1. Classification (GTDB taxonomy): domain Bacteria; phylum Pseudomonadota; class Gammaproteobacteria; order Methylococcales; family Methylomonadaceae; genus Methyloprofundus. The sequence goes on along the minus strand of DAOUSK010000017.1, from coordinate 8,189 downwards.
TATCAGTATTGGTTGTGAGCCATGCACCCGTGCAGTATTACCTAATCAGCACGAACGTGCTGGTCGCTGGTGGTGGGAAGATGCCACTAAAAAAGAATGTGGCTTACATGTTGCTAAGGATAAAAGCTAATGAAAATTCAATGGTTCCCAGGACACATGCACAAGGCAGGCAAAGAAATTAAAGAAGCCATGCCTGATATCGACTTATTAATTGAAATTGTTGATGCGCGTCTGCCTTTTAGCAGCGCCAACCCGCTACTCTCTGATTTACGCGGTAACAAACCTTGCATTAAAATTCTTAATAAAGCAGATTTAGCAGACCCCAAACGCACGCAAGATTGGCAGGATTATTTAGAAAAAGAAGATGGCGTTAAAACACTGGCAACGGTTGCATTAAATGCAGACGCTGTGCCCAAAGTTATCGAACTCTGCCGTAAATTAGTCCCTAACAAAACTGAAGCAACCCGAGTTATACACGTATTAATTATGGGGATTCCTAATGTGGGAAAATCAACCCTCATTAATGCATTAGCGGGACGTACTATCGCTAAAACTGGTAATGAGCCTGCCGTGACCAAACGCCAACAACGCATTGACTTACACAATGGCATCATTTTATGCGATACCCCAGGAATGCTCTGGCCTAATCTGGAAAATATCAATACCGGCTATCGCTTAGCCACTACTGGCGCAATTAAAGATACCGCTTTAAAGCACGATGACGTGGCTTCTTTTGCGGGAGATTTTTTACTTAACGACTACCCAGACGCATTAAAAAGCCGCTATCAAATCAAAAAACTACCTGATAATGATTATGACTTATCGCATATGATAGGTAAAAAACGAGGTTGCTTACGCGCAGGTGGGCATATCGATATGGATAAAGTCGCCAAAATTCTATTAGCCGAAATCAGAGATGGCTCTTTAGGGCGCTTAACCCTAGAAACCCCTGAAATGATGGTAGAAGAATTAAAAGCACTCGAAATTGAACGCGCTAAAAAAGCAGCACAACAAGACAAACGTAAGCAAAAATGGAAAAACAATAGAGATTAAACGTATTCAATATAACCCCTTTACCCATAGGTATCTACACAAGTTTGTAATAACACACAAGCTGTTATATCGTAGGCTGGATGAGCTTATCTAGCGTAGCGACGATAACGAAATCCGGCATTTTCGATATAATGAACTGTCGGATTTCGTTTTTAATGCTCCGCAATAAAAATCTCATCCAACCTACGTATAATAATTTCACAGCCTCTTTAGCCCCGTCCAAAAGAGTGTAAACCACGCAATTAAAGATGCCCAAAATACATTACATTTAACTCTCAACCATCATGATTAGCACCCGATTTACCAAGCACTCATTAGTGACCGAAGCCCACAAAACTATTCGATGCTATCAAGCTCAGCCAAAAATATCCGTGGATGCAACCATGGGCAATGGCCACGATACCGATTTTTTAGCCTGCCACAGCCAAACTGTCTATGCTTTTGATATCCAAAAAACAGCGCTAATCTCTACTGAACAACGCTTACAAAAAACCAAGCGCTTAAATAAAGTACACTTAATACTAGCAAGCCATGAGAATATGCAACTATATCTGCCGGAGACAGCAAAGGTAGATGTTTTTATGTTTAATCTAGGTTACCTGCCCCATAGCGATGAAGCCATCATCACCAAAACAAAAAGCACTTTAGCCGCTTTAAATAGCGCAATCAATTACCTTAGCGCAACAGGCATTATCAGCATTATGACTTACCCTGGGCATGAAGGCGGAAAAACAGAAATGGATGCGGTCATAAACTGGCTACAGTCACATAGCGATCAATACGTTATTACGCATATACACAGCATGCAAGAAACCGAAGACTCCCCCCACTTATTCACTTTACTAAAAATATAAATATGGCCTTATTACTTTTTTCTTTACGCAATGTTAACGATGATGAAGCCGAAGATATTCGCGATGTATTATCAGAAAACTCCATTGCATTTTACGAAACCAATGCCGGTAACTGGGGAATATCCATGCCCGCTATTTGGCTGTCTGATAAATCGCAATTAGAACAGGCGCGGTCTGTGATAGATGCCTACCAAGAAGAGCGCAGAATATATTTACAAAAAGAATACCAGCAACTTAAAGAATCAGGCCAAGCAAATAGTTTTTTAAAAAACCTCTGGCACCGCCCTATTTCAACATTACTCATCATAACCGCTATTACAGGCGTATTTTATTTATCAGTTAAGCTTGTTTTTGATCTTCAGTGAAAACAATAGACGCCTGCCTAATACCAATTCCAATAAATACAATTTTTTATAAGCACTTGTAATACCAATCTTTTATGTAGGATGGGTAGAGCGTAACATCGGTTTTTATTGTTTTGGCTGTTTCTTCAATGATTTTTCTAAGCTGCCTGTGCGGCAGTGAACAACATTTTAAATCACAAAAAATCAGTTACAACAAATACTTAGCTTAATTTTTCAATTTTCACCCAAGTTTTTTTACCATGCTGTAACTAATTGTTTTATTTGTATTTTTAAAGAGCATAAAAATTAATGGGTTAAAACCAAGGGATCGTAGCTGCCTTGCTTAAACCAAAAAAGTCAAATTTACCTGATACCGATTCTGTCATTTTATCTCCAAAAACCAAGTACCGCCGATGCTTGTGTCCATTTGAGGTGCTTTCTAACTCAAGATAAGGGTTATCAAGGCCTTGGCTAAACATCTTAGCTTTATATTGTTTAGTCTCCTCCGCTGATATAGTTCCTCGCTTAATCAAGCGCCTTAATTTGGCCTCTGTCATATTAGCCTGTATACGCGAAATCGTTCTATGCGCTACTTCATTGGGTATTATTTGAATGTTTGATACCTGACAATAGCCTGATAACCCTCCTAGCCAGTTTGTATTTTGCAATTCTGAAAGTTTTGCTTCTGTTCCATGAATACGCAGTACATCACCAAGCATTACTTTATATTGAGGGAAGCTAACGCCTATTGTGGTTGCTTGTAAGTCAAATAGTGCTTTGTGTAGCTTGCTATACACTTTATTAAGCAGGAGATTTTCTCGCATTTCATCATCTGGCTTAATAACAATTTCCACATAATGATTCATTGTTTTAACTCCCTTGTATCTATCTCTTGAGAAATATAAGCCAGCCCTTTTTTACCTAGATAAAAACTTGATACGCCTGCGTTTTCAATCATGATTTTTATTTTTTTAGCTTTCTCTCGGCTTACATGAAGGTTAATTTCAAGTTGTCCGCTGGATTTTGTTAGTGAGAAAGGTGTTTTAACTGCTTTTTTATCTCCACCTGTACTTAGTGGGTTTAAAAAATCACGAACTCCATTGAATCCTTTTTTTGAAAATCCTTGGATTGTTTTTCGTCCTTTATTAGGTCCTTTACTTTGAAAAACATAAAGTTTACTCATATCCACCCCCGACTCCTCTAAGAGCTCTGCTTGTAGATAGAGAGCTGCTGCATAAAGCCTTATTAACAAAATCTCACCCCCTTTTTTTATATAATCCTCTCTAGGAGATTCAGGAAAATGCTTGCTAAGTGATAGCAATGTGTTATTAATCATTTTAGTTAAATTTATTGCACTTTCATCTTTGCGAGTTTCTTCAATGGTGCTTTCAATTTTTTCTATAGCCTCTTTTATTTTTTCAATTGCTTCTGGCTTAGCTTTACTTTCATTTTGTAACTTTAAAAGTCTTTCATTTTGCTTATCCTGTTTAAATTTTTCTTTCCCTAACAGTTTTTCCATTGTTTCCAAAGGTTTTAAGTCCTGAATGCCAGCAATACGGTCAAGTATATCTCTTGGCATGGAACTTCCCTCAATAGTAATTAAACTCGGGGTATTTATAAAATTCATTACTTCATCAACACCTAGGTACAGCACAGACCAAAGTTTTGGGGCATTTCCTGAAAAAAATAAATCAATATCATCTCTTGGAACACCAATATATTTTCCTTCTCCAACTCTATGATTACTTTTATTTATTAGCATGACTAATTCTTCATAGTCAGAAGATTTTTTTAGTTCAAAATCAATTTCATCTTCCATATCATGAAAATAATGCTTATCTGATTGTTTTATTTGATGCAATGATCTTTGATCGCCTGTTAGCCTATATAAAACACCCAATACAGTACTTTTACTAATACGTTGTAAATTGCCTTCAGGTTTAGATTTATTGAATTTTCTAGTATTAGAGTTGATTGAAATAGGTTTATCATCTAAAAATGAATTTTGCCAACTAGAGTCAAATTCTATATAAATCTTCATTACTAGAACCCTTCAAAATAAACTGCATAAGTAGTATTTTTACTATTAACAGTATCTCCAGGGTTTCTTTTTATTCTGAACATATCCTTAGCTGAGGCACTATCATTAAAATCCATTTCTATCGAATCAACATACATATAACCTTTTGCCTGCCTAATGCTTAAATTTTCTAACAAATACTGCATTTGATTAACCAATACATTAATTGCATTATCATTTAACAAAACACCCGCTTCTCCATGCCTCTCATTAGTGAAGATAGAGCCTTTTCTAACATAGTTTTTATGATAAATTGCCTCAGCTTTTTTATCATCGCCAATCTCCTGTAAAAAACCTGATATTTGAGAGGCTACTTCTTTACCTTCTTTCTCATTATTTACTTCCATCGTTTGACGACTAAATTGCTCATCAAATGAAATAAACTGTAATTGCTCAATACTAATTGAAGCATAAGCTTCATATTCAGTATCTCCAAAAGTCGTTTTTGAAAACATTGATGTACTTTTATCTGTACCTGACTTTGTTTGTTCTTTTTCTTTACTTCCAGATCGGCTCATCTGCTCATAATTTCCATGTTTAGCCGTTTCTTTTGTAGCATTAAAATCGGTAATTAATAAAGCACTGGTTCTTTTATATTCCTTTTTGGGAATAACATACCCACGAATTAATCCCGTAACAGAGCATAATAATTTTTCCATGTTTTTTGCTACTTCAGGGTCTTGTAAATTGAAGTTTTCCCCTTTAAATAAATGGTGCCGAATACAGTTTTGACTAATATATAAAGGCGTTTCATTGAAATTAATGTCATCAGGCCTTTTTAAACCAGTAAACTCTTTACCGTCTTTATTTGTTCTTGTCACTGAGTTTGTATACCCCCTCAACTTAGGTAAAGAGTGATTATTAACTTTTTTATACTCACCTTTTATTAAGATTTCTAATTCAGTTGAGCCATTCCAGTTAACTACGCCTTCACCAACTGCTTTAATTTTAAAATCTACACTTTTAATGCCCGTTATTGCTTTCATATTTACTCTCCTTTGAGATTAATAATTGATATAGCCCCTATAGACTGGTTTTTTCCTATAGCATAAAAAATTGCATAAGAGTTTTGTTTCTTGTCATTGCCACTGAGACGCTCTAGGTCTTCAGGTATATAACTAACATAAATTGGATTATCTGGGGTTAAGGACTCTTTTTTATACTCAAATAAACTTCTTGGCTGTGCAACTTCCTCTCCTGTTTTATCCGTCAAAACTTTATAATGATTTTTAAACATGACGCTCAATAAATCTTTATTTGGATTATTCGCCCCAGAAAAATCTCGTCCCTCAATAATACTTACTTCAAGTGTTAAATTATTCTCTAAGCACTCTTTTTCATTGGTCTCATCATAGGCATACTCATCAGGGAATTGTTCTTTACCATTGCCTACATTCATCACTGCCATTTGCACAAAACGATTATCTCCGCGTAATGAGTGTTTTTTAATTTTAGGCTTGTCATCTTTTGCTTTGTTTTTATTTGGAAATGCAACAGGATCCATTACCTTGGCATTAATCATATCAACGCTCTTTTTTAAAGCATTAACCAAATCTTGCTCAATCGCATCTCGGCTGGTTTTATCCTCATGAAAATCTTGATAAATTTGATAGAGTTCGGCAATTGTTAAAATTGACTTATCTGCTAATTTATCTTGTAAAAACACATACCACGCCTTTGCACTTTGCAAACTATTTGACTGATTTAAAAATCGCGCACAAGCACCACTTTGCTTACCATTGGCTAATGTTTCTGGTATGGCTGTAATATACATATTAGTCTGTGAATTTTCTCCAAATCGATCTAATCGCCCCATTCTTTGTAACCAATTTTCTGCAACAGTAAATTCAGTAATCATTTTATCGCAGGTGATATTTAAAGACGCTTGGACTATGGGCCCTGCTCGTAAAATATCAATCTCTCTTGCCCCTTCTTTTTTGAAAGTACTAAATACCTTTTCAAATAATTCCTGTTTGTCCGATTTTTTATATTTAGAGTGGAATAGCATGGCTATTTCAGATGATTGATTTTTGATAAAACTTTTTTGAGCGGTAATTGCTGTATTACTAATAACAATGGTATTTTTAGGTTGTTCTTGATAAAGCGGATTATTTTCTTCAGTCCCTTCTTCAAAAGGGGTAAAAATAATTTCATACTGGCTATCATTAAAACTATCAATACCAATAATATCGTTTCTCTTTAACCCTAATAGTTCTTCTACAAAATAGGGGTTGGGAGTCGCAGAAACTAGCAACGCATTCGCCTTTTCTCCTTGTAGTTTTTTACAGGCTACCAACTCGGAAAATAATAGGTTAAAGGCTGGCATGGTCACGTATTCATGATATTCATCAAAAACCACATGGGCGTTCATATATTGAACTAATCCAGTAATACCATATTTTGTAATACCAGTGATTTTTGTATGCGTAGTAATAGTATTAATCACTTGATCAATGGTGGTTAAAACAATATCCCCTGAGAACTCTCCATTTTCTGGGGCCGGTGTTTCATTTCCATTCTGATAAAGTGTTTTAAACTCACCCGTACAAATTTCAATTTTAGTGTTTGGTAAATATTCTTTATCTTTTAAGTCATTAACTAATCCTTGGCATACTTGAACTCTTGGACAAATCCATATTATTTTCTTAGCATTGGTATTGGCAGCCCATTCCAATGCTATTTTTGTTTTTCCACAGCCTGCTGGACCATTGAGTACAGCTACACCGATTTCATCCGATAATTCTTGAGCGGCTCTTTTTTGATCTTTGTTTCTGTCACTATTCGAGTCGATTTTTTCAAATTTTTCTAAACAAGTTTTTATATCAGGCTTTAACCCCCGACCATTTAACAGTGAATCTTCAAGTAATTCTTTTAATGTTCCTTCTTCAATATGAGCATTTAATTCATCTGCACTTAAACCTGAAACCAGTCTATCAGCGGTAATAATGGATGTTCTCACAATGTTATTTACTGCATTTTCTTTAATTTGTGATTGATAGCCATTAACACTCAGCTCCTCTACATATGTTTTATAACTAGGCAATTCAGTTTTTTTAAGCAAGTTTAGTTTTTCTTGATCTAAGTTCGACTGAGACTTATCGATTAACAAACTTTCATCATCCAGATAATTTTCTGAAATACTATTAATTTGGCTCGTTAATACTCTTGTCACCTCAAGCATTTTTTTTACGTTCTCAATCCCAACTTTTTGCAATAATTTGTTATAAACCATGTGAAGGCTATAGCTTGTTGGGTGCCCATTTTTTTCCATACCACGAAACCATTTATCATGGTGCCAATATATGGCATGTTCTGCATACTCTTTCGTATTGGGGTTGGGGAATTTCTGCTTATTTAACAAATGAAATAGTAGTAGCGAGATTTCATTATGCCGAGGATGATTTTTAGATTTTTTATCGTCATGCTGACCACTTTCAGGTATTTTAATATCTAAAACACCTTTCTTTTTTAGCTCTTTTGCTAACCAGCCTTGAAAACCAGGGTCAATCTTACCCATATCATGCCAACACCCAGCTATATAAATTGACTTTGCTAGATTGTCATTTCCAGTCAATTGCTTACCTAGTAATTGCGCGACATAACCCACAGCAAACAAATGCTGGTCTAACGGTTGTTTTTTAGTATTTGCATAATAATTTTCAATCTTCACGTCTATTTCATCCATTTTTAGCACATCAATTTGATTAGTGTAATTAACTGGCACAATGCCCTGGGCGTTGAATTCATCTTTACTCCCAACCACCCACAAAAACTCACTCCGACTACGACTTCTAATCCAATGACAGGAAACCGCTGTATCTTTAGTCGCTGATTTACGCAGTAGTTTTTTAACTGCTT
>DAOUSK010000174.1 GCA_030627265.1 Methylococcaceae bacterium | reverse complement strand
GCCTAGACTATTTAACGGAATTTGAGCAATCGTCATTTGAGCAGAAAGTTAAAAGTGGCTCTATTCGATGCATTCTATCGTTAAGCCAAGGTGTATTAAAAAGTTTGCTTGAATGCGCCATTGAATCGGATGATATAAGTCAAAGGCAAGAACACTGGCTAAAGCAATCTTTGACTTTGCTTGCGCTTAATAAATAAAGTATTATTTTTGTCCACTGGTTGTCCACTTAGTGACAATAAAACATAACAAATAGCAACAGGCTACATGCAGGGTCGCCTTGTAACCTATTGTTTTATTAGTTGTTTATGGTTGTAGTTTGTTGTGGTTATTCGTTTTTAATAGACTGTTAATCACTAGGTCGGCGGTTCGAGCCCGTCCGGGGGAGCCATATAAATAGAGGTCTGTAGTTAATTCTACAGACCTTTTTTTTTGCCTAAATTTTTTTATGTGACGTTTTATGTGACGTTTTAAAAAAGTAAATAATTTTCATCTTTTTTATGAATTACTATTAACGCTCGAAGGTTTTCAGTCTATTATGTTTATATCGCCTGATTTTACGGAAGCAGGGTTTTTAACAGATGATTGATTAAGGTGGTTGCCCACTAGATTAAAAGGGTGTGGCAATTTTAGATGGTAATTTTAGTTAGTCATCATTATTTGGAAATAATAATGACAGTAGTAAAAAAAGATTTTTCGCAAAGAGTTTTAATTCGTCCGAAAGAATTGCAAGATATTTATGGGATAAGTATTAGTACAGCATACAGAATGATGTCTAAAAATGAATTCCCACAATTGATCAGTTTGTCACCGAGGTGCAAGGGATGGTCGAAAGTGGCTCTTGATGAACATTTTAAGCTTGCCGCATAGTGGGCAGTAAATTTTTATGATTTAAAATGGATGTACGATGGGGACGTATTTTTACACTCCTTATCCCTTAGTGCATCCTTTAATATGATTAAGAGTTTAGGTCACCATTCTTTCAAAGCTAAGTAAATTGGGTATTCGTTAAATGAATAGAAATAGTATTATTTTTTATTATGTCTGTCATTAAAGCCATCTCCTTACACATAAGTCTGAGGTCTATTTAAAATCAATGGGTTATAGGGTTGTATGTTTTTTATACAATCGCCTGTAGCCCTTAATTTCACTGGATTCTTCAATTTCACTGCCTTTTCATAAGTTATTGATTCTTAATGTCGAAAAAGATGTGTGTAAGGAGATGCATTAAAGCTATTTAACCGAATAAGGGTTTAAAAACTGCCTGTTCCAGAGTAGTTTTTTATCAATTTGAGTTAATTCAGCGGCATCACAAATTTCATCCCAGTGTTGAGTAATGGTGCTTTTTTGGTGCTCAATAATGCTGATTGCTTCTTCTGTTGATAGCAAAAAAATACCCGCTGCTTCAATGCATGTTTCCATGCGGCTAAAGTTATTATTTCCTTTTATAAGCATTGCTTGAGTGGCTTCATTTCCAGTTCGGTTTTGGGGACAAATATCATAAGCAGGGGTCAGGGTAAGCATGTTTCCATCCCAGAATGCAGCATGATTACGCGCATGATCATCGGTATTTCCGCTGAGAATATTAAATACTAAACGTGAAAATAATTCTTTAAGTGTACTGGGTGCATCAGTAAATTTTGCTCGAATTATTTCTGCTAAATTTTCATAGCTAGCATAACGAGCCATCATTTCATCTAAGCCTAAAATCGTTAATGCTGAAACCATACTTCTTCTTTTCCAACCTTGGTTGCTGGCAATGCGGTCAAAGCGTTCTATTAGCAAAATATCTTTGTTAGATGCTTTGGTTAATTTAACAGGAGCAACATTGATACCTGACAGTGCCGCTAAGCGCATAGCTATAAACTCAGACTTAATAATACTGTATAAGTCTGAGCTAGAAGAAAATTTTGCAATATACTTTTTGTTATTATCTTCGATTAAGGCTTTAGGGCGAGCGCCGCCAATAGAACTGCCGTGGTGCAGGGCTTGGTCTAGTTCGGTTGTTAGTTGAATACCTTTTTCGACACGTTCAGCAGACTCAAGTAACTCTGTCAGAGTCGCATTGGAAGATGCGCGGGGGATGTACTCTGTCGGTGAATGTTGGAAATCCAAAGCACCAATACGGTCGGAGCCTGACTCCAGCATGTAAGTTAGCTCATTAAGTTGTGTGCTGTCGATGTCTCTCCCTTTAAGACCTAAGCGCTTATTAATGATAACGCGCCTGCCCCAAGCATCAGGGGCAGCATCGCGGATGCAGTTAGGTATAGATAGCCCAGATAATAAAGGAAGAAACCCAGAGCGCAGAGGCAGCTCTGTATCGTAAATGGGGATAGAGTCTTTACGTGCTAAATAGCTTTTACCGTAATTAAAAAGTAATTTATTGTTTTCAGTAGTTAATTTTCCAGCAACAACGGGTTGGACTTCCATTGGCAGCCAAATCCAAACATAAGCTTCATTATAGTCTTTATTAGAAATCATCATCTACGGGCTTGTTAGGTTGGTGAGTTGCTTTAGGAAGCAGTGCGATTTTATCGTTTATTCTATTAATATGTGTTTCAATTGATGTCGCTTCGGTTTCAAAAAGTGGAATTCGAACCAGTGAGGCAACTTCAAAAAATAATCCTATCGCACAAGTCATATCACCTTTTTCTATTTTTTGTAGCGTTGCCCGAGATATTCCAGCACGACCTGATAACTCGGTTTCACTCCAGTTTAATTGTTTACGTCCCAATTTTATTTGAGAACCAAGTAATATGGCCGCTTCGGTACTGTATTTAGAGTAAGTTCTATTTTTTTTCATGATAGGGCTTGAGGTAATAATGACTAATATATTAGGCGTATCTATGAGTAATGATTAATATAATAGTCATTATTTGTTGTTTATGCAAGAGGGGGTTTGTTAAGATAGTTTTGGTTTTACTTCATTGCTTAGCCAGTTGATCCAAACTTCCATGCCTTCCCTTTTTTCATCTAAGTATTCGTAGCGATCGTAACTGACTGAGCCAACGTCAGTAAATGCATGTCCTTGTATTCTATTTCTTAATTCTAAATCAATTTTAATGCTACCCGCGATAGTCTTCCATGTGCGGCGTATGTCACGAGGTGTAAATTTTGTAAAAGGTGGGCGTTCACTAGATCCTTGGGGGGTGCAAAATCGCTTAACAGCTTGATTTAGGGAGTCTGTAGTGCGAGGAATTGAAGGGGATTTCTGTGATGGAAATAAAAATGGACTTTCACCTGAAAGCTTTTTTATTTCATGCAATAAATTAATGTGAAAAGGAGTTAGGGGGACTAGAAGAGGCTTAGCTTTTGTTGAAGATCGAGTGT
>DAOUSK010000179.1 GCA_030627265.1 Methylococcaceae bacterium | reverse complement strand
TCAGCGGCTCCAGCATGAATAGCATCCACCGCTTTAGGCACTGAGCCATAGGCTGTCATGAGTAATACCGGTATGTCTGCATATTGCAATTGCATCTGGTTCAAGAGTTCAACACCACCCATCACTGGCATTTGCACATCACTAACCACCAGTTTTACGGTATTTTTCGCAAGCTTAAGTAAGGCTTCAGTACCATTTGAGGCAGAAATGACTTGGTAATTTTCTAATTCCAAAGTATCACAAAGCGCTTCACACAACGCTTCATCATCTTCAACAATTAACACATCATAAGTACTCATTTGATACTCTCAGTCGATAAATTAGGCGCAAAGTCTTGCTCTACACATTTTAATTCCATTTGAAACTCCGTTCCTACGCCTACTTTAGATTGACAGGAAATTTTACCACCGTGTGCTTTTACAACACTATCAACTACGGCCAATCCCAAGCCCGTTCCCGCTGTTCGTGTTGTATAAAAAGGCTCAAAAATACGTTTTAATTGTACAGCCTCCATACCCATCCCTGAATCAGCTATTTTTATTATGATTGTTTGACTATCAAGTTGCTCAACAAAGCAATCAATACGCCCTTCATCACTAATCGCATCCAAACCATTGTTAATAAGGTTCATAATCGCACCATGCAAAGCATCCGCATTACCGTTCATTAAATCCACAGCACAATTATTTTGTACCTGAAAGTGAATATTTTTTGCAGCTAGTATTTCTGACACGGAGACATTAATGCTGTCAATTAATACTTGCAATGAAAAAGCTTCCATCGCCAAGCGCCCTTCTTTAGCAAATACCAACATGTCATTTACTTGACGCTCTAAATAATGCAATCGTTCTAATATTTTTTGCGAAAAACGCTGCCTTTTTTCTTCAGTAACCGCAGGATGACTTAATTGAGACGCATACAAAATAGCCGTTGATAAGGGTGTTCTCACCTGATGTGCCATACTCGCCACCATCTCCCCCATCGCTGATAAATGTTTTTTCTGATTTAAGCTTTCTTGCAATACATTCATTGCACTGACATCACTTAATACAATGATTTGCTCCGCTGTTTCCGACAAGGAACTGCTGATAATAGTAACGCGTAACCCATTAAGTAACTGACGTTCCAGCGGATTATCAACTACCGCCAACAAGCGTTCCTGTGCCAATTTATCCCATTGTAAACCGACTAATGACTCACCTAAAAAATTATTAGCCTGCGCATTACAGTCAACGATTTTGCTCGATTCATCCAAAATAACAATAGCGGCAGGTAACGCTGCCAAAATTTGTTGTAGCCTAGCCGCTAACGCCTCTTTTTCTTCTAAAGTTTTCAAACGTTCAGACCGAGCAGCAGCAAGCTCTTGGTGCAGTTTAGCCACCTGCTCTTCTAAGCCTTGATAAGAGTTACTTAAATCTTCTGATAGCTGATTAAACGCACGAAAAGCATCGGTTAACTGCTCCGCACTCATTGATGTATCTATCGACGCCATAATTTAATACTAACTGAATTAAAAGGAATAGTTATTATTCTACCGCACTCCTTATTTTGACATGCGACATCATGCCTATAAATCGCAGTAAAACCTAACACTTACTGTGTTCTAGCTAAGCGAAAACCTAAATAATTGAATCTATCATCAGGGTTTGATCGGTAACGCGCAACAGTACGCCCTAAGTCTTCAAAACTTGACCAACTTCCCCCGCGCACCACACGACTCGTTCCCACTAAAGCACCTTTAGGGTTATTAAGCGCACTATTTTCATAATAACCATGCGCATACCAATCCTCAACCCACTCAGCTACATTTCCTGTCATATCATAAAGGCCCAATGCATTAGCCTTTCTTTCACCCACCTCATGAGAACGATTATTTGCATTATCATCGTACCAAGCAACATTACTGATGGAATTAGAACCACAATACCTATTATTTTCTTTTGCTCGACATGCATATTCCCATTCAGCTTCAGTAGGCAAACGGTAAGTTAAGCCGGTTTGTTGATTTAATTTTGCAATAAAGGTTTGCACATCATTCCAACTAACACTCTCTACTGGCTTATTATCTGCTATAAACTTAGAAGGGTTATTCTCCATGACTCGCAGCCATTGCGCTTGGGTAACTTCGTATTTCCCTAATACATAATCTTGTGTAATACAGACTTTATGCTCAGGTACTTCATCACTCAATTCCTCACCACCTCCCATTGCAAAGCAGTCTGCTTTTATAGAAACAAAGTCCATATTCAAAAATGTATCACTTAAACTAGCATCTGATGTTGCTCGTGATTTTTTTGGAGCATGAAGGGCATTAGTTATTGCACTTTTTTGTATTTTTACAGCGCCTTCAAATTGCTGTATTTTTAAATTAGCAACAGCGGCATACTTTCCTTTAGGATATTTTTCAAGGTAGCTTTTAAAAAAACCAGCCTGCGTTTCACTTTGAATACTCGCCCAAAAGATATTTTCATCATTATTTTCTTGATTACTCGGTGCGGGCTTTTTTTCATCCGTTTGAGAAAAATAAAATTCCCCTAAAATTACACCAGATTGCCACGGCAATTGTTTTTTGGCAGATTCCTTAAACACTTGATTAGCAGTTATTTTAAACACTTTTTCTACGGGCACATTCGACTGATCTATCGCTTTTAATAAGTGTTGCGTGAACAAACCATTTTTTCCAGTTCCATCTGCAGCAACCTCGCCAGGTGAAGTCGCATATAAAATTAAAGAACCTTTGGGTGGGTCAACTCTTGCCAAGCCTTTACTCGCTGAACGAAAACTACGCGCAAAAGGGTTATTGCGACAAGCATCTAAAATAATCAAGTTCAAATCATTACCCGAAGCTTCCATTCCTCCCATGACACGCCC
>DAOUSK010000047.1 GCA_030627265.1 Methylococcaceae bacterium | reverse complement strand
ATTAAGCGCTTAATAAAATCGATGGAAGTGGATGACAATCGCTGGCCACCTAAGCAAGTTTCTTATTTTATTAATGCTCAAAAAGATGAAGGTATTCGCTCAGGTAGTATTCAAGCGGGTGGTGATATTTATCAACAACAATTAGTCGAAATTTACCGGGCTTACGAAGATTTATGCCAACGCTCGGGCTTGGTTGATTTTGCTGAGCTACTATTAAGAGCTTACGAAGCGTTACGGGACAATGCAGAATTATTGGATTTTTATCAAGACCGGTTTAAACAAGTCCTCGTTGATGAGTTTCAAGATACCAATACCATTCAATATGCTTGGCTACAAATATTAACCACAGGGCGGGATAATTTATTTGTTGTTGGAGATGATGACCAATCTATTTACGGTTGGCGTGGTGCAAAAATTGAAAACATGTTTAATTTCCAAAAACATTACCCTAACCATAAGTTAATCCGTTTAGAGGAAAACTACCGCTCGACAGGGAATATATTAAAAGCCTCGAATGCGCTTATTGCCTGTAATGAAGGGCGTATGGGAAAAGAACTAAGAACCAGTGTGGGTGACGGCGATTTAATTTCTTTATACACGGCATTTAATGAGCAAGATGAAGCTTATTTTGTGGTTGAACGGATTAGAAAATGGGTTGCAGAAGGTAACTTGCGCTCAGATATAGCGATTTTATACCGTTCAAACGCACAATCGCGCCAATTTGAAGAAAAGCTAATGACCACAGGAACGCCATATCGCGTTTATGGAGGCTTACGCTTTTTTGATCGCCTAGAAATTAAAAATGCCTTAGCGTATTTATACTTAACCGCCCATAAAGGCAATGATGCCGCCTTTGAACGCATTATCAATACGCCAACGCGGGGTATTGGTAATAAAACTATTGATGATATACGCCATTTAGCAAAAAGTGAGCAGATAACACTATGGGCAGCCATGATAGCCTTATTAAAAGCGGACCACTTTACTCCGCGAGCAGAAAATGCCATCAAAGGGTTTATTCAACTCATTCATAGCTTATCTGAGCAATCGGAAGGCTTGGAATTATTTGAGCAAGTTAAAAATTCGGTCGAAAAAAGTGGCTTAATCGCGTTTCATAAAAAAGAAAAGGGCGATAAAGGCGAGGCGCGAGTAGAAAACTTAGAAGAACTAGTCAATGCCGCAAAACAATTTGATTTTGATGAAGATAATGCCGAAAACTTAAGTGAACTGGATTTATTTTTATCTCATGCTGCATTAGAAGCTGGTGAATCGCAAGGCGATGATTACGAAGATTGCGTACAGTTAATGACCCTGCATTCAGCGAAAGGTTTAGAGTTCCCAATGGTTTTTATGGTGGGCTTAGAAGAAGGTTTATTTCCTTCGCATCGCTCGGTGGATGATATTGCTAGCTTAGAAGAAGAACGTCGCTTATGTTATGTCGGCATAACTCGCGCAATGAAACATCTTTATATAAGTCATGCAGAATCACGGCGCTTATACGGAAAAGAAACTTATCCACGGCCCTCACGATTTTTAAAAGAAATTCCACCTGAATTTTTACAAGAAATTCGTGTGCGCGCTAACGTAACAAAACCAGCAGTGATTAAAAAAACCTCTAAAAGCACCATTGGCACTAGCGGAAAATATAAGTTAGGTCAGCGCATCAGTCATGCAAAATTTGGCGAAGGTGTCGTATTGCAAGTGGATGGTGATGGCGCACAAGAACGGGTGCAAATTAACTTTGCACAAGCTGGCATGAAATGGTTAATGCTTTCTTATGCAAAATTAGAGACGCTGTAATTAATTCATAAAACGAAATAACATTTCTTTGACCGTTAGAAAATCATATGCCGTGTATTACTGAGAGCCTGAAAAATAACGGCCTAGCTAATTATGTTTAGATGGTTATGGGTAAACTCAGTGAAAATACCTGAACAAATCATGTTAGATGATTTACTTAAATTCATTGATGATGCAACTGCTGCCTTGATCCTACCAAGGCAGCAGATTTTGCTAGAGTCGTGTTCGATTTATTAAAAAAATCACAAAAACAAAATTCATTTATCTATTAAAAATTATGAATCAAAAAAACATTTATGTCACCGGTGCCGAGCAAGGTAGTGGTAAGTCTATTATCATGCTTGCCATGATGGATATGCTTTCGGGTTATACAGATAATATTGGTTTTTTTAGGCCCATTATTAATGAAAATGAAGAAAGGGATGAATTAATTCAGCTGATTAAGCATCGCTACCATATAGAGTTTTCTTATGAATCCATGTATGGCTGTCAAATTGAAGAAGCGAAACAATTGATTGAAAAGGGTCAATATAATGAGTTGTTGAATCGAATTATAGCCAAGTATAGATTGTTAGCGGGGCAATGTGAGCATGTGCTTTGTGTCGGCTCTGATTACCGAGGGGATGAATCGGTTTTTGAATTTGATTTTAATGCTGAGGTGGCTAATAACTTAGGTTGTTTGATTATGCCGGTGGTACAAGGGCTTGGGCGTAATAGTGTGCAAATTGTGGATGCGGTACATCGACTTAAACATGCTTTATCTGAGTTTGATTGTGATTTATTAGCCTGTGTTATTAATGGTGCATCGGTAGATCAAGTAGCTACCTTGGCGATGCGCTTTAATCATCAGCCAGAAAATGCCTTTCCAGTTTATATTGTGCCTGTCGAACCTTCTTTATATAAGCCGAGTATAGGTAATATAGCGCGTCAGTTGAGTGCTATTATTTTATCGGGTGATCAAGCGCTTTTGAATAGACAAATTAATCAATATAAAGTGGCAGCAATGCAAGTGCCTGATTTTTTAGCCCACCTTGAAGAAGGAGATTTAGTGATTACCCCGAGTGATCGGGCGGATATTGTTTTAGCTTGTATGATGGCTTTTTCATCGACCCAATATCCAAATATAGCGGGCTTGTTGCTAACGGGAAAAAGTTTAGATGCTGAGCATGTGATGTCTCTATTGGCAGAAAATAAAGACATGCCATTTGCTGTGTTATCAATAGAGCAAGACACTTTCAATACGGCAATGCGGGTTAAAGAGGTGAGAGCGCAATTTTATTCACAAGACGAGCAAAAAGTTGCGACAGCACTAGGTTTGGTGGAATCAAGTTTAGATTTTTCTTTGTTGCGTGAGCGTTTAGATGCACAGCACTCGGTAAAAGTAACACCTTTAATTTTTGAATATGAGCAAATTCAACGGGCAAAATCTAATATCCAGCATATTGTCTTACCCGAAGGAAGTGAAGATAGAATTTTGCGCGCCGCGGAGATTTTACTGCTAAGAGGGGCGGTGAAAATCACCTTATTGGGTAATGAAGAAGGTATTCAGCAGAAAATAAGTACTTTAGGCTTAAATTTGGCAGGTGTGCAGATTATTGACCCTTTAGAATCTGAGTTACGTGAGTTGTATGCTGAAGAGTATGCGGCATTACGCAAGGCAAAAGGTATCACTTATGATATGGCTTACGATACCATGTCGGATGTTAGTTATTTTGGTACCATGATGATTCATTTAGGCCATGCGGATGGTATGGTTTCTGGGGCAGTACATACCACACAGCATACGATTAGGCCTGCTTTTCAGATTATTAAAACTAAAACGAATACATCGATTGTTTCTAGTGTATTTTTTATGTGTTTAGAGGATCGGGTGCTGGTTTATGGTGATTGTGCCGTCAACCCAAACCCTAGTGCAGAGGAGTTGGCGGATATTGCTATTAGCTCAGCAAAAACGGCGGAAATGTTTAATATTTCACCAAGAGTTGCCATGTTATCTTATTCCACAGGTGCGTCAGGCAAAGGTGAGGCGGTTGATAAAGTGAGAGCAGCGGTTGCTTTAGCAAAACAAGCACACCCAGAGTTAAAACTGGAAGGCCCGATGCAATATGATGCGGCGGTTGATGCGGCAGTTGCTAAAACTAAGTTACCGAATAGTGAAGTGGCTGGGCATGCCAATGTTTTTATTTTTCCTGATTTAAATACCGGGAATAATACTTATAAAGCAGTACAGCGCTCTTCAGGAGCAATCGCAATAGGCCCTATTTTACAAGGCTTAAGGAAGCCTGTTAATGATTTAAGCCGAGGGTGCACTGTTGCAGATATAGTGAATACAGTTGTCATGACGGCAATTCAGGCGCAAGAAATAACAGAAGAAGAGATAGAACCATTAGGAGAAAATTTTAACCCTATATGTTGAAATGGAATTAAATCTAGTAATATAAAACATCATTAATATTATCATTAATATTTGGGACTACACTATGGTTACGGAAGTTCAAACTTTATCGAGTGATGAGTTAAATAAAACTCACGCCTATTGGCGCGCAGCGAATTATTTATCTGTCGGGCAAATTTATTTAATGAAAAATCCATTGTTGCGTGAGCCGCTAACTTTGGAACATGTAAAGCCGAGGCTTTTAGGGCACTGGGGGACAACACCTGGTTTGAATTTTATTTATGTGCATATGAATCGTGTCATTAAATCGTTTGATTTAAATGCGCTTTATATTGCTGGACCCGGGCATGGCGGCCCAGGTTTAGTCGCCAACGCATGGCTAGAAGGCAGCTATAGCGAATACTATCCTGATATTAAAGAAAATGCAGAAGGCATGCGCCGCTTGTTTAAGCAGTTTAGTTTCCCTGGCGGAATTCCTAGTCATGTTGCACCTGAAACACCAGGGTCTATGCATGAGGGTGGAGAACTGGGTTATTCTGTTTCCCATGCTTATGGGGCTGTTTTTGATAATCCAGATTTAATTGCTTGTTGTGTTGTAGGTGATGGTGAGGCAGAAACAGGGCCGCTAGCAACTTCATGGCACTCTAATAAGTTTTTAAATCCGATTCGAGATGGCGCTGTTTTACCTATCTTGCATTTAAATGGCTATAAAATTGCTAATCCGACTTTATTAGCGCGTATGCCTAAACAAGAGTTAGAAAGTTTATTTATTGGCTATGGTTATAAACCGTATTTTGTTGAAGGGTCTGATCCTGAAATAATGCATCAGAAAATGGCCGCCACGATGGATATTGTGATTGCTGAAATTAAATCCATTCAAAAACAAGCGCGTGATTCGGGTGAGTTTGTTCGACCTACGTGGCCGTTAATTATTTTACGTTCACCTAAAGGTTGGACGGGGCCTAAAGAAGTAGATGGTAAAAAAACTGAGGATTTTTGGCGTTCACACCAAGTTCCCTTTTCGGCTGTGCGCGAAGATCCTGAGCATCTAAAATTATTAGAAACATGGCTGAAAAGTTATAAAGCAGAAGAATTATTTGATGATAATGGTAGCTTACTTGCTGAATTAAAGGACTTAGCACCCAAACATCAAAGCCGGATGAGTGATAATCCGCATACCAATGGGGGAAGTTTATTACGTAAATTACATTTACCTAATTTTGTAGATTTTGCGATTGATGTGGCAGCTCCTGGTTCTGTTAAAGGAGAAGCAACGCGAGTACAAGGCACTTATTTAGCGGAAGTCATGCGCTTAAATGAAGAGGAGCAAAATTTCAGGTTATTTGGGCCAGATGAAACTGCTTCTAATCGTTGGACTCCTGCTTTTGAAGTAACCGATAGAACGTGGATGGAGGCGACGATTCCTGAAGATGATCATTTAGCCGCAGATGGGAGGGTGATGGAAATCTTATCTGAACATACTTGCCAAGGTTGGTTAGAGGGCTATTTGTTAACTGGGCGACATGGTTTTTTTAATTGTTATGAAGCGTTTATTCATATTATTGATTCTATGTTTAACCAACATGCAAAATGGTTAAAAACCAGCAATGATATTGAATGGCGACGACCGGTGGCATCATTAAACTATTTATTGTCATCGCATGTATGGCGACAAGATCATAACGGATTTTCTCATCAAGATCCTGGCTTTATTGATCATGTTGTTAATAAAAAACCTTCCGTCGTACGTGTCTACCTACCACCTGATGCCAATACATTATTATCGGTCACTGACCATTGTTTGCGTAGTCGTAATTACGTCAATGTTGTTGTTTGCGGCAAGCAGCCATCAGAGCAATGGTTAAATATGGATGCAGCGGTTAAGCACTGTACAGCAGGTATTGGTGTATGGGGTTGGGCAAGCAATGATCAAGCAACAGGCGAACCTGACATTGTATTAGGCTGTGCAGGTGATGTACCCACTTTAGAAACCTTAGCAGCGGTGACGATATTGAGGGAGCATTTGCCAGAATTAAAAGTGCGTGTGGTCAATGTGGTTAATTTAATGAAGCTCATGCCACAAGAAGAGCATCCGCATGGTTTGTCTGATCTAGAATTTGAAGATATTTTTACCCCTGATAAACCTATTGTTTTTGCTTATCACGGTTATCCTTGGCTGATTCATCGTCTAAGTTATCGCCGCCCTAATCATCATAATATCCATGCATTGGGTTATAAGGAAGAAGGCACGACCTCAACGCCTTTTGATATGGTAGTCATGAATGATTTAGATCGTTTTCATATCGTAATGGATGTTTTAGATCGTGTGCCGAGCTTGCGCCATAAATCGGTTTACCTAAAACAGTTAATGCGCGATAAGTTAATTGAGCATCAACAGTATGTGCGGGAGTATGGTGAAGATATGCCAGAAGTAAAAAATTGGCAGTGGAAAGTTTAGTCACTATTAATACGGAACAAGCACTTGTTTTAAGCTGGAAGTGGGACTTTAGTCCCGCATTGGTTCAGGCGAGGCTAAAGCTTCACTTCCAAGTTGCTCAAGTTATTTTGTGTACGTTCCTTAGGCGACCATTTTAAGATGAGACAAATTTATGTAGGGTACGCATTGCGTACCCTACAATGACTCATTTTCAGTGTTCACTTTAGTTGTAAAAATAGAATTAATTTTAATGTTTTAAGTCAGGGAAAATATAGTGCAAAAAAATACAGTTGTTTTGTATCATGCTAATTGCATCGATGGTTATGCTGCTGCGTGGTCAGCATGGAAAGTTTTAGGCGATCAGGCAGATTATATGCCGGTACGCCATAATTCGAAGATGCCATCTTTTGCTAAAGATGCAGTGGTGTATATTTTAGATTTTTGTTATTCAGGGGAAGAGTTAATTACGGCTGCAAAGCTGGCAAAAAAAGTGGTGGTTTTAGATCATCATATTAGTGCACAAAAAGAGCTCGACGCCTATTTTAAAGATAATGAAGTACCGAGCAATTTAGAGATTAAGTTTGTACAAGAACATAGCGGCTGCGTGATTGCGTGGCAATACTTTCATGCTGATTGCGAAGTTCCTGAGTTGCTATTGCATGTAGAAGATAATGATTTATGGCGGCATGAATTAGATAAGACAGATGCCATTTGTAAGGCGTTGTATTTATGTTTACCTGATAAATTTGATGACTTTGAAAAAATAAAATTGTCAGATTTAAAACTAGAAGGCGCAGTCTTATTAAAGCAGCATAAGCTAAGTATCAAACGACTGCTAAAAGCAAGGCACACTGTTGAGCTTGGTGGCTTTAAAGGTTTTGCTGTTAACGCGCCATCAATGTTTGCCAGTGATTTAGGGCATGAGTTATCCTTATTATCGGGGACTTTTGGTTTGATTTATTCATATAAAGGTGACCGAGAGTGTTACGAATGTGGTTTGCGCTCAATAGGTGATTTTGATGTCTCGGTCATTGCAGCTGAGTTTGATGGTGGAGGACATAAAAACGCGTCGGGTTTTAGGTTGAATAAGGAAGATTTTATTAAGCAAGTTTTACGATAGTCATTGTGCATAAAACGCAAGTGGAAAAATAAAGAATCAATGACTTATTCACAAATGATTGTGCTGAAAAATAAGTCAATATTTTTTTATAAAAAATACACTATTAATGATATTGACAAATATAAGTTATTGAAAATATAGGTAAAAATTCAGGTTGTATAAAGATTGTACGATTTAAATGAGGGCTCTATTTTATAGGCTTTCATGCATGTACTGAGAGCTTACACACAGAGTTATCCACAGGTTTTGTGAGTAACTTATAAATCCTATTAGCAATAATGACTTAGCTAATTAAGTTGGTTTTTTGTATTGAAAAAATTTCTAAATAGCAGTTTTTTTATGACTTTAAATAAATAATTTTCTCTATGAAAAAGTACAGTATTATTATCCCTACATTAAATGAGGCTGCTGGTATTGCAGGCTTTTTAAAAGAGTTACAAGGTTTGCGCACTCAGTGTGAGATTATTATTGCAGATGGCGGGAGTACAGATGCAACGAAAAGCCTTGCTAAGTTTAACGTGGATATTTTTTTATCAACAAAAAAAGGGCGCGCTGTGCAAATGAATCAAGGTGCACAGCATGCAAGTACTGGGATTTTAATATTTCTTCATGCGGATACTTTTTTACCCGAGCTAGCGTTACAGTTGATTGAAGAGGGAATGAATAAAGGCTATCAATGGGGGCGCTTTAATATGCAACTTATTGGGCAGCATTCTTTTTTAAAAGTGATTAGCTTTATGATGAACTGGCGCTCGCAGTTATCTGGAATAGCAACAGGGGATCAAGCTATTTTTGTAAAAAAATCTTTATTTGATGAGCTAGGTGCTTATCCTGAAATCGCTTTAATGGAGGATATCGCTTTAAGCCAGCAGCTGAAAAAACAGTCTGCGCCTTATTGTATTCAACAAGCCGTTAAAAGCTCGGCGCGGCGTTGGGAAGATTTTGGCTTAGGGAAAACAATCTTATTAATGTGGGTTTTAAGGTTACGTTACTTTTTTGGGACTTCGCCCGATAAATTGGCTGAGCTGTATCGTGGTGGGCGTTTTATCTCATAGAGCTGTTCTTATACCAATCCCAATAATTTCATGCTTAAACTGGCTATCTTTTTCCTTCCTTCCTTGGCAAAAGACAAGACTTGACCCCTTTTTCCTTTATAGAATAAGAATTAAGCGTATGGCAATTTCAATTGCATTATTTGCTAATGAGTTGTTTGTCATTTTGTTGTTAGAATCCATTTTGTTTTCATTTTGGTTGTTAGTCTTTAATGCTACCTGTAACTTAATCTGAATTCAATGTATAAGTAAATAATATGGAAGACTGAGTTTAATAAAGGAAAGTTTATGTCGTTTAATTTATCGGAAACATTGCTTGTTGGTATATCGACAACTGCGCTATTTGATTTAACAGACGCTGATAAAGTCTTTCAAATAGGTTAAGGAAGACAAAAATAGGGAGGCAGAAGCTCTTAATGATGGAACCGAGATGCCATTAATTAAAGCTTCCTTAAAATTAAATAAATATCAGCCGGAAGGTGTAGAGTAAAATCAGAAACTTTTAGAGTATCACTCAATATGTTTCGAGAGGGCCTTTTAAAAAATCATGGTACAAGGTAGTGAAACCTGACACCTAATAGTTTAATTATCGAATCAAATAAGTAGGAATTGTATTTGATCTTAATCGTTGGGAATCAGGAAAAAAAGTTTATTGATGCGCTGATTGATACCCAGAAGAACAGGGCGCCAATCAGATTTCAGCCGGTATAAAGAAAAGTTAGATGTGTGTACTAAGAAACTTCGCTTTCGACTTCCATATCTAAAATTAAAGGCGCGAACATACCTTTAACGGTTTCTTTTACAAAGGGGCTAGCTTTGTCGGGAGAGCCTGAATCAAAAGGAGGCGCTGGGTCATATTCCATTTGTAGTTGGATCGCTTGTGCATATTGATTACCACGTAAAGCCGCGACTATTTCTAAACCAAAATCTAAACCAGCCGTGACACCGCCGCCTGTAACGATATTACCATCCCATACAACGCGCTTTTTAACTGGAGTTGCACCGAATTTTGGTAAAATTTCCATGGTTGACCAATGCGAAGTGGCTTTTTTCCCTTTTAATAATCCTGCTTTTCCTAGCAATAAACTACCTGTACAAACACTAGTGATAAATTTAGCCTTAGCGGCTTTACTTTTAATAAAGTTAATAAACTTTTCATCTTGCATGGCTTTTAAAGTGCCTGCCGCACCGCCGGGGATAAATAAAATATCTAAATCATCAGGGCATTCACTTTGCGTGTGTGTCGGGGTAATGAAAACACCGCTGGCATTCACTGGTTTTAAGTCATCTGTTGGTGAAACTAGAAATATTTTACTGCCCATTAAGGAGCTAAAAATAAACTGAGGGTTGATTAAATCAGGCGCATAAAATCCTGGATATAACAGCATGGCGATTTTTTCATCGCCCATCATTTTTATATCTTTAGCTTCCATAAAGTCGTGGTGGGCTTTAGTTGAAGCGGCTTTTGCTTGAATTTTTCTTTGTTCTAAATTTTCTAAAGCTTTTGCGGTATTAATAAAAGGCAGAAAACCACCGGCTAGCAAAGCGTATTTGGTAAATTGGCGACGATTCATAGGTGTTCCTTATGCGAATAAACAGTTAACGTTGCTGCCAACAGAAAGTTGACAGCCATATTGAGCTAAATTAGAACTTAGCTGACGCGTTGAAGAAAACAGAGGTTCCTTGCATAGGAGTGGTTCTATTGCCAAAGTAATTTAAGCGTTGAAAATCATTTTCATTAGTTAAGTTTTTAATGGATAAACCAAAGTTATATTGCTTGATTTGGTAAGCAACGCTGGCATCCATTGTGAAATAACTAGGCGCTTTATTTACATTTGCATTGCCAAGATAGCTAGACGATTGCGCATAAACACCCGAGCCGATACTTAAACCTCTAAGCATAGGGTATTGAAATGCATAATTAGCCCAAAAACGTCCCGCATGTTTTGGTACGCCAGGTAGTAGATTGCCTTCAGTTACACCCGCTAAACTATCTTTGAATTTAGCTTCAGTAAACGCATAGTTCGCTAAAAAGCTGAGTCCTTCGGTCGCTTGCCACGTCATGTTGGTTTCAACACCTTGTGATTGTTGCTTTCCAGCGGCGACAGAACGAAACAGCGGGTCATTAAAGTCGGTTACGGCAACATCTTTTCTATCTACTTGGAAAAAAGCAAGCTGTCCTGATAACTGATCGGCGATATTAAATTTTATCCCCGTTTCCATTTGCGTTGATAGCTCAGGGCTGGGTGCAGTAACAAAGTTCACACCAGTTTGTGCGCGCATACCTTCGTTGTAGTTAAAGAATAATGAGAACTGATCAGTGACATCAAAGACCGCACCGACATTAGGTAAAAAGCGGGTTTTATCAGAATCGGCATTAAAACCAAAGAAAGGGTCTGTATTTTGGAACTTTGTGCTTATATGGCCAACACGAAAACCGGTGATAAGGTGTAAACGGTCATAAATTGTACTTTGCAGTTGTACATACCCCCCGTAAGTGGTGCTGGTGGTAAATTGGTTGTTTTGTCTTGCGCCAAATGTGTAGGCAGGGAAGCTAGGGTTAGTTAAATCAACAAAACCAGATCCCATCATGTCAACATCCATAAAGCCTTCTTCTTCTTGCTGGCTAAAATCTCCTCCGATGACAACGGTATTTTGGGTAACGCCGAGGTCAAAATTAGCCGTTACATAGGCTTGGAAATCCATTTCTGTTTGCTTTTGGTATAGCTCAGCATTCATCAAACCCCACGTAGATGGTGCCATAAAGGGGACTGCAGCACCGAAACCATCAGCCCCTACCAGTGATTGAACAAAGGTATCGTGTTCTGAGTGAGCATAGCGAAATTTAGAGGTAGCTGACCAAACACTATTGATCTGATGATCTAATGTAGCCCAGACAGCATAATACTCTGATGTACTATCATTCATATCATCGGGGCCGGCATATAATTTAGGGTCGATTTTAAAATCTCCCGTTACAGTGCCTGTTGCGGGTAAACCTTGGTAATCTTGTTGTTCCCAGTTTGAGTATTTACCTTGGATAGTAAAATTGGTCGCCTCATTATCCGTTAGTGTTATTGATGGGTTAATGTTGTAACGCTCTGTTTTAAGCGTATCAATATGGCTTCCACTATTGGTATATTCAGTGGTTATTCTAAATAGCACGTTGTCATTGATTGGCTGGTTAATATCAATGTAGGGTTGATAAAAGGCATAAGAGCCGCCTTTGATACCAAGCTCATAAAAAGCTTCTTTTTCAGGGAGTTTAGAAACCATATTGACCACACCACCAACTGGTGAACCGCCACCGCCACTATACAGTGTGGCATTCGCTCCTTTAAGAACTTCAATTTGCTGAATATTAACTAAGCTTCCTTGATCTCCGGTATTAAGATTTTGATAAAAACCATCAACCATCTGCATACTAGAAAAACCACGCATGAGTGTAGGTTCAAAGTTAGGCGAAATTAAAGGGTTTCTTGCAACGACGCCACTGACATTACGTAAACTTTCGCTTACAGTAATATTTTGTTGATCATCGATGACACTGCGTGGTATTACCTGTATTGATTGAGGTAACTCCATAATAGCGGTATCAGTTCGTGTTGCAGTGCTGGCATTCAGTACGTTGTAGCCACTTAATTTATGACCACTAACGGTTAAGTCTTCTTGCTCGACGGGTGTAATAGCGGATGATGTATTGGTTGCATCAGTTGCAAGGTAGTTTTCCGTGCCCGCTGCGACCAATAAACCTTCTGTTGTTAGAGAACTTGCTTTAGGGAGCTTAATGGTAACGGTATTATTAATGACTTGAGGTTCTAGCCCGCTGCCATCTAAGAGTTTTTGCAGTGCTTGTTCTGAGGTGTATTGCCCTGAAATTCCTTGGCTAGTAACGCCTTCAGCGAGTGTTGCTGGGTAGCTCATTTGCATGTCGGCAGTTTCTGAAAACTGATTTAATGCGGACTGTAATGATTGTGCAGGAATATTAAATTGCTTAATTTCCGAGTCATCAGCCGATACGTTAAAACTAAGCGATGCTGTACAAAGTAAGGCGATACAGCTAGGCAAGGTTTTTAAGCGCATTTTATTAGTAACAGAATTTTGATGTGTTTTTTTAGGTTTCACGTATGAATATCCCCGATTTGATTTGTAATGTATTTGATTGGTTTTTTTGTAATTACAACTAGGGGACGAGCGAGGAAAACTTTTCCTCACCCTTTATTTTTTATATTGAAAAATAGGGGGTAATCGCTTTAACTTTTGCTGATAATAGTTAGCCAAGGGCTCAGCTGAGTAATCGTGATAGGCAAGGTTTGCTGTAATGCGAGTAGGGCTGTTTGGGGGGTGGAAATATTGAGACGTGCATTGATTTTATAGTGATTCAGTTCGCTATCTTTAATAATAATAGTGCCAGGTAAATAGCGACCTAAATCATTAATCACATCTTCTAATGATTGGTCTTTATACACTAAGCGTTTATTTAGCCAAGCGCTTTCAGTTTTAAAGTTAACTTGAGTGACATCTTTTAAGCCTATATTAGAATTAATAACTTGTTGCTCGGGGTGAATGTTAATGGATTCATCATGATTTAGACTGCTGACTTTGACGAGCCCTTCAAGAACAGTGACTTTATCGCCATTAGGATTGTTATTAACAATAAATTTAGTGCCTAAAACACGGGTTTCAGTTTCGCCACTATCAATAATAAACGGCCTATTTTTATTACTGTAAACAGCAAAAAAAGCTTCCCCTTTTAATAATCTAACACGGCGCTCATTTGAGGTGAAATCAATCGCTAAAGCAGAATCAGTATTAAGTGTAACGCTGGAACCATCTGATAGTTGAATCTGTTGCTGAGCGCCAATGGCGGTTTGATAGTCGGCTTGCAGGTAAATAAGCGGATCGAACATAATCGCAAATAAAGCGAAGCCTGCCGCCATAGCACTGGATAGCCAGTACAATCGGCGATGTGAAATGATTTTTTCTGCTTTATAGGTAGATGATAAAGGCGTTTCCGTTAAGGCTTGATTAAAATCGCTATCGTTCCAAAATAAAAGAATTTCATCGTAGGCACTTTTATGTAATGGACTTTTTGCTTGCCAGTGAAGAAATTGTAATTTCTTTTCCGCAGAAACGGATTCTGATTGTAATTGGCTAAACCAAGTCATCGCTTGTTCAGCGATTAAGTCTTGATGTTCATTTTCTGGCTTTGTAAAAGGCATAGTGTCTGCTTATTGGTAATATGATGTACAGTATTTCGTCTTATCATGAAGACGATTGAACACTGTAAAATAATCAGCTGTTGATTGACACTATTTTTTTTCTAAAATGTTTTAAACCTTTCATAATGTGTTTTTCTACGCCGCTTTGAGAGATATTTAATTCAGCTGCAATTTCTTTATAACTTTTACCCTGTACTTTGTATAGGATAAATACGTCACGGCAACGAGGCGGTAATTCATTAACCATGTCTTTAAACAGATCAAGCCTTTGCTGCTGGATAGCAACATGTTCTGCCGAAGGAGATTCTTGGAGGTAGCTGTCACCCTGTTTTTCTACATGGTTCGCAATGACCTTATTATGTTTTAAGTAATCAAAAGCAAGGTTGGTTGCTACACGAAATAAAAAACCACGGGGTTGTTGAATTGTTTGAGACTTGGCAGTCTTAGTTAAAATAAGAAAGCTTTCTTGAGTCAAGTCAGTGGCAATATCTGCGCAATGGACGATTTTGGTCAATCGGCCAACTAACTCGCCTTGATGTAAGGTAAAGAGTGTTTCTATATCTAAGCTTGCTGACATATAACAGGAAATAAAGTAGGGAAAAGTCTAAATAGACAAGCAATATTCATTCCATGCCTAAAATAAAGGGTTGCATAGAGCAAAGTAATAAAACTATGTTATATAGCTTGGTGTGCTGGTTAGATAACTGAGTTTATAAGTTATTGTTGCTGATTAAGTTGTTGTAGCCAATTGTTAGCTTGTTTTTTGCTCTTATTATATTTTGTTGCCTGAATAAAAGCGGTTTTCGCTGTTTGCATTTTTTTGTCTTGATACGCAGCAATGCCTTTAAGTAAATAAACTTGGCCTGGATTTTTTATTTTATTTTTTAATGCTCTATTTAGCATAAGAATAGCCTCCTGCCAGCGTTCTTTATGCAATAAAATTTGCGCGCTACGTAAATAAAGTTTGCCACTCGGTTTAATTCTTATCGCTTGTTTTAAGCTGTTTAATTCTTTTTCAGGTTCTCTTGCCATAGCCCAGCTATTTGCTAATGTTTCTAAATTTTGAACGGTGTTTTTTATACGCTGTTTTTTTATCGCAGTTGTCAGTAAGGTCGCTGCGTTATAAGGCGTGTTATTGTGTAAATATAAGCTGGCTAATTTAAGAATTTCTTGTTCATTTAGATCAATGCTTAACTGTGCTAATTGTAATGTTGATAAGGCATGAGGGTAATCTTGGCGCATTAAATACACGTCAGTGAGATTGAGCCAATACTCTTTTTTATGTGGGTAATACTCGATTAACTGGGTTAATATTTTTGTTGCTTGAGTATACTGTTTTAGATCTAAATAAATCGTTAATAATAAAATAGACCAATTTTCATGATGTGATAAGGCTATCGCGCGTTTAAGGTAAGTAGCGGCTGGTTTTAATTGTTGTTGCTTATAATGAACTAAACCTCTTAAGTACCAAGCATCAGCGGGAGGTTTAGCGGCTTCTACAAACCACTGATTTAATGATTTTTCAGCAATCTTAAAA
Source organism: Methylococcaceae bacterium (assembly GCA_030627265.1). Taxonomy (GTDB): domain Bacteria; phylum Pseudomonadota; class Gammaproteobacteria; order Methylococcales; family Methylomonadaceae; genus Methyloprofundus. The sequence continues at coordinate 408 of DAOUSK010000047.1, read as the reverse complement.
CGCTCTGCGCGGGTTGCTGTTTGTGCAAGGTTGTAACGCACACTTTGCACTGTATCAACGGGTAATGTATCTGCGTAAGTTAAGGTTTTTTCTAATGCATGTAGTGCTTTTATGTAGTTTTCTTGCTCTAAATAAACATAAGCCAGATGCTGGTGAACCAGTGCTGTTTCGTAACGGTTATCCGTAACTTTAGCTAATAAGGTGTTTAGTTTAGCGAGTGCGTTTTGATAACTGCTTTGATCCATTAATTCTCGGGATAAAGCGAGAGTCTTGTAGGTTTTTTTGGTAATGCTGTATTTTTTATCCGCCGCATTAAGGGGTAAGCCAGAAAAGATAGTAATCAGTAATAAAAACGTGGCCGTTTTTTTAGCGAATGTATGACAAATGTTCATGTTTACTTAGCCAGTT